>JACDGB010000137.1 GCA_013815485.1 Rubrobacter sp. | reverse complement strand
ATCGCGTACTTTCAGCACGTCAAGCCTGGGAAGGGCGGGGCGTTCGTGAGGACGCGGCTGCGCAACATGGATTCTGGGGCGGTGATCGAGAAGACCTTCCGCGCCAACGAGAAGGTGGAGAATATCAGGACCGAATCGCGGCAGATGACTTATCTGTACCGTGACGACGACCTGCTTCACTTCATGGATGCGGAGACATACGAGCAGACCGCCATCCCCGCCGACGTGCTGGGGGAGACCGAAGGCTACGTCGTGCCAAATGGGGTGGTCAGCGTGCTCTCGGCGGACGGAGAGGTCGTGAGCGTGGAGACTCCCGCTCATGTGGAACTGGAGGTCTCGGAGACCGACCCCGGCGTCAAGGGCGACACCGCCACGGGCGGGAGCAAGCCAGCGACGCTTGAGACCGGGGTGGTCGTGCAGGTGCCGCTCTTCGTGGGCATCGGGGATCGGGTGCGGGTGGATACGCGCTCCAACGAGTACTTGACGCGGGTTTGAACGTGGTCCGTATCGTCTATGGAGGGGTGGCTTGAGACGGCGCACGGCGCGCAAGCAGGCGTTCCTGGCTCTGTATCAGAGCGACATCAACGAGCGTCCGCTGGAGGACACGCTGAAGCTCTGGCGTTCTTACAAGGGTGAGTTCGACGGCTATGCCCTGAGCTTGACGGAAGGCGTGGCGCGGGAGTGCGAGGATCTGGATGCGCGGCTCTCGGAGGTGTCCATCGGGTGGACGGTGCGCCGGATGAGCGTGGTGGACCGGGCCATCCTGCGCCTCGCTCTGTACGAGATGATCTACGTGGATGACGTGCCGCCGGAGGTGGCGATCAGCGAGGCCGTGGAACTTGCCACGGGCTTCTCAAGCGACGAGGCTCCGGCTTTCATCGGCGGGGTCTTGCGGGGAGCGGAGGGCAGGAACCTCCTGGAGCGGGTCGAGCATGGCTAGCGGCACGAGGATGCAGGTCCGCTGGGAGGAGCATCGCCGAACATTCGAGGGATTCCTCGAAGGCGTGCATTTCTCCGACGATCACCGGCTTTCCGGGCTCGTGGATGCCATGCGCTACTCGATGCTCGGGGGCGGCAAGCGCGTTCGGCCTACGTTGTGCATGGAGGTGGCGTGGGTCTTCGGGACGGAGCCGACCTTCGTGCTGCCTTCGGCGGCGGCTATCGAACTCATCCACACGTACTCCTTGATCCACGACGACCTCCCCGCGATGGACGATGACGATTTTCGCCGGGGACGTCCGACCACCCACAGGAAGTACGGGGAGGCGATGGCGATACTGGCGGGGGATGCTTTCTTCGGCGAGGCTCTCACGCTCATAACCGTCCACCAGGAGGGGAGTTGCGAGCAGGTGCTCGAGGTGGTGCGCGAGTTGGCGGATTCTACGGGGGTCAACGGGATGGTCGGGGGGCAGGTCATAGACATGGACCGCACCGGCGCCGGTGACGGCACCGACCCGGAGACTCTGCACATGATCCACAAGTACAAGACCGGAGCCCTTATAAAGTCCTCAGCCCGCATCGGGGGCATCCTGGCCGGCGCGACCCGCGAGGAGCAGGCAGCCGTCTCGGAGTACGCGGCGGAGCTTGGCCTGTGCTTCCAGATAGTGGACGACGTTCTGAACGCGACCTCGACGGCGGACGCTCTCGGCAAGAGCGCGGGTAGCGACGCCGAACAGGGCAAGGCCACCTTCGTCGGCATCTACGGCCTGGAAGGCGCCCGAAGCCAGGCCGACGACGCGGCCCGCAGGGCCATCGAAGCCCTCGCTCCCGTTGACGGCGATACATCGGGGCTCGAGGAGATGGCGCTGTTCGTCCGCCATCGGGGAAGTTAGCCGGCCAGCGGTGAAGGCCGCGCAGATGCGGTTGGATGCCCTCCTCGTGGAGCGGGGCCTCGCCGAGAGCCGGAGCCGGGCGCAGGGAATGATCCTCTCCGGCTCCGTGCGCGTAGCCGGTCAAGTCGTCACCAAAACAGGCTCCCGTATTGCTTCAGATCAAGCCCTCGCAGTGGAGGAACGTCCACCATACGTCTCACGCGCTGGCGAGAAACTCTCCTTCGCCCTCGAACAGTTTGGCATCGAAGTCACCGGACGCTCGTGCCTGGACGCCGGAGCCTCGACGGGAGGTTTCACGGACGTGTTGCTACAGCGGGGGGCGCGGCGCGTGATCTCCGCCGACGTGGGCTACGGTCAACTCGACTGGTCACTCCGCACCGACGACCGCGTGACGGTCCTGGAACGGACCAATGTTCGGTACTTGTCGGGTGAGGATTTGCCTTTCCCACCGGACTTGCTCGTGGCGGACCTTTCATTTATTTCGCTGCCGGTCGCGCTCGGGAAACTACTCTCGACGATGCCTCCGATACGGGAGGCCGTGGTGCTCGTCAAGCCGCAGTTCGAGGCGGGGCCGGAGCAGGTCGGGCGTGGGGGGCTGGTGCGCGACCCGGAAATCCATGCGACCGTGATCCAGGCCGTGGCTGAATCGTTTGTCTCCATCGGCTTCGGGGCGGTGGATGTGACGCGGGCTCCTGTGGCGGGACGGAAATCCGGCAACCGGGAGTATCCATTGCATTTGTTGCGGTGTGTGGCTTTGTCCCTCGACGGGGCGCGAGTCCGGGAGGTGGTCGTCCCTGAGTGAGCAGTTCGAGGTCCGTCGCGTAGGCATCGTATCGAATCCGAAGGTGAGCGGGGATCACTTCGAGCGGCTGACGGCGGCGTTGAAGAAGGGGGGCGTGGAGGTCGCGGAGATGAGGCCGGAAGGCAAGCCCGACGGCTCTGCGGACCTGGATCTCGTATTCGTCCTCGGTGGAGACGGGACGATGCTCAGGGCTGCGCGGATGTATCCGGGGCGAGTTTTACTCGGGGTGAACCTGGGCCGGGTCGGGTTCATGAGCGGGATGCGCCCGGAGGAGATGGAGTCCGGCGTCGAGAAGGTGCTATCCGGCGGCCTGGACGTTCAGGAGTACCGGATGCTCGACATCCAGGTTGGCGACGAGGCGCCCCGGACTGCCGTTAATGACGCCGTGCTGGTCAAGCCGCGGCCGCATCAGGTCGTCTCCGTCGAGGTCTGCGTGGGCGGCGAGGCCCTTGTCTCGTTGCAGTGTGATGGCTTCATAGCCGCGACGCCACTTGGTTCGACGGCTTATTCTCTCTCGGCTGGAGGCCCGATCGTCTCGGGCGACGTGCCTTGTTATGTCCTTGTCTCTATCGCGCCGCACTCGTTGGTCGCGCGCCCGATGGTGCTCGGGGAGGCGCAGGTTACGGACCTCCGGATCACCGAGCGCGGCGCCCTCCTCTCCGTAGACGGCGAGGAGCCGCGCCAAGTTCCCGAGGGCGCGAGGGTGAGGATACGTCTCTCCGGCGAAACGGTTAGGATCGGTCGAACCGACGAATGGAGCTGGTGGAGAGCAGTGCGGAGGACTTTCCTGTAGTGCTCACCGAGATTTCCGTCGAGAACGTGGCCCTGATCGAGGCCGCCACCCTTGAGCTGTCCCCCGGCCTCAACGCCATCACCGGGGAGACCGGCGCGGGCAAGACCCTTCTGGCCACCGCCCTCCAGATGCTTCTCGGAGGCCGCGCCCGCTCCGAGGCAGTCCGCGCCGGCGCCAAACGCGCCACCGTCGAAGGCACCTTCGTCCTCCCTGATGAGGTCGCGCCGAGGATTCTGGAAGATTCCCTGGGGGAACTGGCGGAGGAGATAGATGCGGACGAAGACCTCTTCCTGCGGCGCACGCTGACCGGAGAGGGACGCTCACGATGCTTCGTGGGCGGGGTCGCGGTCCCGGTGCGGGCACTCGCCTCTTTGGGCGTGAGGCTGGTTTCGTACCACAGCCAGCGCGAGCAGGCGCGCCTCACCGAGCCAGCCGAGCAACTCTCCATATTGGACGACTTTCTCCCCGATGACGCGAGGAAGGCCAAAGTGGAGCGTGCGTCGTTGTGGCACGCGGTGGAGCGGGATCGCCGGGAGCTATCTGATTTGAGGTCCTCCGCCGAGGCGCGGTTGCGGGAGGTAGATTTTCTGCGGTTCCAGGTGCGTGAGATAGAGGACTCCGGTTACGCCGCAGAGGAAATTGCCACCCTGACCAGCGAGCGCGACCGGCTGCGGAACGTGACGGACTTGCTTCAGGCTGCATCCGCCGCGAGCGCGGCCCTCTCCTCCGAGGATTCAAGCGCCGTGGAGGCCGTGGCGCGTGCCGCCGGGGAGCTGGAGAGCGCCGTGCGCTACGACGGCTCGCTATCTGCTCTCGTGGAGCGCGTCGGGGGACTCTCGGCGGAGCTTGAGGACGTAGTCTACGAGCTTCGCGCCTACCTGGACGAGCTGGAAGCCGACCCGAACCGCCTGGATACGGTCGAGGACCGCTTGGCCGCCCTGCGCGCGCTGGAACGCAAGTACGGCGAAGATGTCGAAGCGTATCTGGACGGATCCCGTGCCCGCCTGAGCCGTCTTGAGAACTTCGAGCAGGAGACCGCCGGGCTGGAGACGCGCATCGCGGAGGGAGAGGAGCGTCTCGGGGAGCTGGCGGCTCGGATTTCCGCTGGACGGCGGCAGGCGGGAGATCGTCTTTCCAAGAAGGTTCAGGAGAACCTGGCTGACCTCAACCTCGGCAAGACGGCGTTCCGGGCGGAGTTGATCCCTGCGGAGCCGGGGCCTTTGGGGGTGGAGCGGGTGGAGTTCGCGATCCAACCGAACCCCGGCGAGCCGGAGTTGGCAGTGAGACGCTACGCATCGGGCGGGGAGCTGTCCAGGATCATGCTCGCGATTCGTCTGTCGCAGGAGCGCGTGGAGCCAGGCGCGACCTACGTGTTCGACGAGGTGGACGCCGGTATCGGCGGCAAGACGGCGACGGCGGTTGGGGCGAAGCTCCGCGAACTCGGGGAGCGCAACCAGGTCCTGACCATCACCCACCTGCCCCAGATCGCCTCCGAAGCCGTCTCTCATATCGTGGTTGAGAAGGAAGAATCCGACGGGCGCACCATCACCCGCATCCGGCGCGTCGAAGGTGAAGAGCGCCGCCGGGAACTCGCCCGAATGCTCTCGGGAAGGGTGGATGACGCTTCTCTCGCCCACGCCGCGGAACTCATGGTGGGCGGCGGATAAAGCTTCGCCTCCAGCGTGTTCCATCTCTCTCCGTCCGAGGAACCAGCCCCGATACCGTCATTTATTCAACATAATACCAAAAACTGGATGACAGGTTGGCTGTGTCCGGGAATCGTGAAAAGCCTGGGTTCATACGGAATCCGGGTGCAGGATCCGCTACGTCCCGCGCAGAACAAGGTGCGACGTTATCAACCGGATTCCATATCATGACCGTGTTGGATGAACTTCTGGCGGTTCCTCGACCCTGCGGAATTCTCTCGCGCTTACAGACATTGGCCGGGCGAGGCTATTTTATTTTCGCCACCAGGGGCGTATCATGCCGGGTGATGCGGGAGCCGCGATACGTGGGCTGGTACTGCGGGTCGCCGGGGTGGAGATCACGAACCTCACCGCCGCGGTGGAGTTTTCGTCCATTTTCCGGTCTATTCAGGAGGTAGAAATATTACGGCGATGGGATGTTTGGGGGCAAAGAGATGAGTGAGACCAAGTACATCTTCGTAACGGGCGGGGTCGTCTCGTCCATCGGCAAGGGGACGAGCGCGGCGGCTTTGGGGATGCTGCTGAAGGCCAGGGGCTTCCGGGTCGTCCTCCAGAAGTTCGATCCGTACATCAACGTGGACCCCGGGACGATGAACCCGTTCCAGCACGGTGAGGTCTTCGTGACCAACGAC
>JACDGB010000136.1 GCA_013815485.1 Rubrobacter sp. | reverse complement strand
GGCATATACGCCACCGTGCAACGTGCCCGTGCCGTTGAGGTGGACTTCCTCCACGTCTATGTAAACGTCCGCCCGGCCCGCCTCGACCTCGGACACCTTCGCCCCGATGTGCCTGGAGAAGGTGACCTCCTCGTTGAAATATCGCGCCAGCCGGTCGAGTTGCTCGCCGTTCAAAGCCCCTTCGTCATCCACCAGGTTCCTTCCTGTGTTGGTCCGGTCCATCATACGGAATCGGGGTTGCGGGAGAGATGTTCGGAGTGCAGGATCAGGTTCCAGACGTGCCTCCCGAAAGCAGCGAAGCGGTCATCACGGGTCTGTCCGCTCTTCCAGCGGGCGTGGATCTGCTGCAAGATACCGGCGAGTTTGAAGTACCCGAAGACCGTGTACCAGTGCATATCCGAGACGTCGCGCCCGCTCCTTTCGGCGTAGCGTTCGATCAACTCCCGCCGCGTCGTGAAACCGCCTTCCGATGTGACGGTAGGCAGTATCTCTTTCAACTCATCGGGGTCGTCCGGCTCGGTCCAATAAGATAGCGAGACGGCCAAGTCGAAAAGCGGGTCCCCGACGGTCGCCATCTCCCAGTCGAGCACGGCGCGCACCTCCGTGAAATCCTCGGGGTCGAGGACGAGGTTGTTCAACTTGTAATCGTTGTGGATAATGGTGGGTTCCAGACTATCGGGGACGTTGTTTGCGAGCCAATCGGTGAGTGGTTCGACTTCGGCTATCTCTTCGGTCTTGGCCTTGTCGTAGCGGGAGATCCAACCTTTCACCTGCCGCTCGAGAAACCCGTCTGGACGCCCGATCTCCCCGAGCCCAGCCTCCCGCCAGTCCACCGCGTGCAACTCCGCCAGCGTGTCCGCGACGGTGCGGGAGATGCCACGCCGCAACGTCTCATCCGCCTCGACGCCATCGGGAAAAGAGTCGCCGATCACGACTCCCCCCCTGCGCTCCATCACGTAAAAAGGAGCCCCGATCACAGCCTCATCCGACTCGAAGAAATACGGCCTCGGAGCAAGCGGATAAGCCTCGTGCAACTTCATCAAGAGGCCAGACTCACGCCCCATGTCATGCGCCTTCGGGGGAATAGGACCGAGCGGCGGACGCCGCAGCACGCCCTGCCAGGACCCGATCTCGAGTAGATAAGTCAGATTCGAGGCACCGGAAGGAAACTGCCGGACCTCCAGATCTCCCTCCGGCAAACCTTCGATGCGCTCCCGCACCTCGCGCTCCACGGCTTCGAGATCGAAATCCTCGCCCTCCCGAACATCTATCGTATCGGACATTTGCCTCCCTCTTGTAAGCATTTCAGCGTGTCGGTTCTTCTCCGGCCCGCGCTGATTTGTTGGCCGGCTGACCGGCTCTAACGAGTCGGCCATCCACGACTTCTGGGACCAGCTTGCTCGCGCCGACTGCAGCGAAGAAATCTAGCGTCCGGGCGTGGCCGTTCTCGACGAACCAGCGGCCAACCCGCCCGCTCTCCAGAGCCTGCCGGATGTTCCCCTCGTGATGATGCGCGAAGTCGAGGGCCATCGTCGCGGCGTCGTCGAGACGCCAGTCTTCCGGGTTCATGTAGGAGAGGATGATAGCCGCGCCGAGGAAATCCTCGTGGTTGAAGCGGCCTTTGCTGCCGGCGCAGATCAGGTACGCGGACTCTGTCCCGGAATCCTCCAAGTACCGAGCGATAGCCGGGGCGTTGCGGAGGCATCCAACGAGGACCTTCTCCGCTGAGGCAGCGCCAGCTATGGCGCGGGTGCCGTTGGTGGTCATGAAGATCACATCTCTGTCCACGACGGCCTCGGGCGGATACTCCTGCGGCAGCGGGCCCAGGTCGTAGCCGGGGATGTTCTTCCCGCCCTGCTCGCCACCCCGGATGAGCTGTGCTGCGTCGAGCTTCCCGGCGATTTCTTCGGCTTCCTCGAGGCTTCGCGCCGGGAAGACATGGCGGGCGCCGTTCTCGATGATGGTCAGGAGAGTGGTGGTCGCCGCGAGCACGTCCAGGACAACGGCGGTCGCGCCAAATAGCTCCTCAGGCGAGATCTCCCGCCGCGACATCAAGATCCGCAGCCGCCTCAAGTCGTCCTTCTTGAAAATCCGCTTTCTCGGCACAAAACGGCTCCTATCTTACAGAAGCCACCGGCGATAAGCATTTCACCCGCTGACCGGATCAGTTCCCCCAAACCTGGACCTGGTACCTTTCGCGCTCTTTCGGGTCGGAGATCTGGCGCGTGCCATTGCCGAAGCGGCCATAGAAAAGCTTCTTCTCGATGTGCTGGCCTTTCTTGTCCACCTCGACCACCGTTGCCTCGACCGGGAAGCTCGAAGGTTTGACGTGGACCCGGCAGAGGTCACGGTCGCTGACGGATAGGATCTCCTGTCCCACGTTCACTGCCGCGGCCTCGCCGAGAGCGTTTATGAAGGTCTGCTGTAGATGGAGGCCGAACAGGTCGCGGTCGTCCTTGCCATCCTTGCGAAGCGTCGCGTAGTCGGAGTCGAGACCGAAGACCGAGCCATCGTCGGCGACCCCGATGAGCAAGGTTCCTCCTTCCCAGCTGTTGAGGAAGGCGGCGACGGTCTTGAGGCTGGCCGCCTGGAGCGGCTTGAAGAGTTCGCCGGTGTCCGCCCTGACGCGCAGCGTGGACTTGTACTCCAGGTGTACGCTCTCCTTCGGCGGCGGCCCTAGTAGATCGCCGATCGGGCAGTGTTCCTGCCACGCTACTTTCGCGCGGCCGTACACGAGCGGCAGATAGACCGACCTCACCTGCTCGGAGAGGTCCTGGTCGTCCAGTAGCTGGTAAGAGAGGTCCTGGATGCCGCCGAGCCTATCCACCACGGCGGTCTCGAAGTGCTTTGGGAACTGAACCCCGAAGTTCTCCAGGGAGTTCGCGGCGGCCTGACGCTGGACCGTCTCGTCGTCAACCATCTCCTGGGCGATGCTTTCGAGATGAAGACGGTCGGCTTCGGTGAGGTTCAAGCCGAATCGCTCGTTGAGCGTCGCGATGATCCGGGATAGCGGCGATGCCTCGGGGTCTCTGGTCGAGCCGGTCCCGTCGTAGATCGTCCTCACGATGCCCTGGCCGGCGCCGAGCGCGACCGAACCTTCGAAGGTCTGCTCCATGTGCAGGTGGGTAAGCTCGACCTCGGAACCGAGATCCAGGCTCGCCCCCGCGCCGCGCTTTACGAACGAGGACAACGCCCGGCAAAACTGATAGTCGCGCTCTAACCCGGCATCGGTAAAGCTGACGACCTGCGAGAGGAATGAGTAGGTTCGCACGAAGCGGGTAAGCGCGTCGCGGAAGTTCTCCTGCTCCGCTCCTTGGAGAGCCTGGAAGCGATCCATGGCTGGGGCGAGGGCCGCGTGTATGCGGGCGTGGTTGTTGCGGCTTTCGCCGGTGAGGAGTAGATCGGCGACTTTCGTGATCTCCTCATTCCGCAGCACGTCGTACTCGTCGAGGGCATGGCGGGTGTCGTACAGTAGGTTCGGGTCGGTCGGAGGCGCTACCGTCTTGCCGTAGTAGGTCTCGAACTCGCCCCGAACAGCGTCCGCGTCGTTGCGGAAGTCCAGGACGAACGTCCCATCCTTGCCTTCGGCGCGGCGGTTGAGGCGTGAGAGCGTCTGCACGGCGGCGAGACCGGTAAGGACCTTGTCCACGTACATCGCGTAGAGCAGGGGCTGATCGAAGCCCGTCTGATACTTGTCCGCGACGACGAGAAATTGCCACCAGTCTTCCTCGAACTCGCGGGGAGTCTGTCGCTCGCCGAAGCCGTTCATCTGGGCCTCGGTGAACGTTGCGCCTTCGTCTTCCACAGTCCCCGAGAACGCGACGAGGATGCCCAGGGCGTCGTATCCCTGCGCGTTCGCATGCTTGCGGAGGGCATGGGCCATTCTCACGGCATGCTTGCGCGAGGAGGTCACGACCATCGCCTTTGCCTTGCCCCCGATTTTGCCGGTCACATGACGCCGGAAATGCTCGACGATGACATGCGCCTTCTGGGAGAGGTTGTGTTCGTGTAGCGTGACGAAGCGGGCTATTGCCGCTCCGGCCCGGCGCGAGTCGTACTCGGGGTCTTCTTTCACGGCTTTCTCGATCTTCCAGTACGTCCCATACGTCACGTAGCTGGCGAGAACGTCGTGGATGAAGCCCTCTTCTATCGCCTGGCGCATGGAGTAGACGTGGAAAGGGACCCTGTGACCGGCCTCCTCGCTGTAAGCGCCGAACATCTCCAGGGTACGGCCCTTGGGCGTCGCGGTGAAGGCGAAGAAGCTCAGGTTGTCCTGCTGGCCGCGGACGGCGGCTTCGCGCGCAAGCGCATCCTCCGCGGGGTTAGTGAGTTCCGTGCCGTACACGTCCGGCTCCTCGGCGGCGAGGTCTTCAGCCAAAACCCGGCCGGAGCCGAGGACCTTCTTCATCTCCTTCGCGGTCTCGCCGGTCTGGGAGGAGTGGGCCTCGTCCACGAGCACTGCGTAGCTGCGGGCGGGGAGCGACTCGGCCTTGTCGAGGACGAACGGGAACTTCTGGAGCGTCGTTATGATGACGCGGGCGGTCTGCCCGGTCAGGGCTTCTGCGAGCTGGGATGAACTTTCGTCTATCTTCACGACGACGCCGTGGGCGTGCTCGAACTGATAGATGGTCTCCTGGAGTTGCTTGTCCAGCACCACCCGGTCGGTAATGACCACTATCTTGTCGAAGACTTTACTGTCGTTCGCGTCGTGGAGGCTGGAGAGGCGGTGGGCGAGCCAGGCGATGGTGTTGGACTTACCTGAACCGGCGGAGTGTTGGATGAGGTAGCTCTCGCCGGGTCCATGCCGCCTCGCGTGGGCGGTGAGGCCGAGCACCGCGTCCCACTGATGGTAGCGAGGGAAGATCACGGTCCCCGGAGACTTCGAGCCTTTGGCCGGACGCTCGACATGGACGAAGCGGCCGAGGAGATCCAACCACGCATCCTTCTCCCACACGCGCTCCCACAGGTACGCAGTACGATGGCCCTCCGGGTTCTGCGGGTTGCCCTTGCCGCCCCCGTTACCCCGGTTGAATGGCAGGAAACGTGTTCCACCCCCATCGAGCCGCGTCGTCATGGCGACCTCCTCGGGATCAACGGCGAAGTGAACCACGGCCCTGCGAGCGAGTGTGACGTTCTTCGGGTCGCGGTCCTTGCGGTACTGGGTCTTTGCATCCTCGACGTTTTGTCCCGTGAGGGGGTTCTTGACCTCCGCGGTGGCAACGGGGAGACCGTTGACGAACAACGCGAGATCCAGGGTCCGGGTTGTCCCTATCTCGTAGGGGAGTTGGCGGGTGACGGTGAGCCGGTTCGCCTCGTAGCGGGCGACGAGTTGCGGCGTAAGGCCGTGGGCTGGCTCGAAAAAGCAGAGCCGTATCGTGACGCCCAGGTCCACGATCCCGTGGCGCAGCACGTCCACCGTGCCGCGAGCGTCCAGTTCCTTCGCCAGCCGGTCCACGAACCGTCTCCGCGTCTGCGCGTCCCCACCGTGCAGCCTGACGAGCCGGTCCCACGTCTCGGGCTGCGTCTCCGCCACGAACGCGAACAACTCCACCGTGTCCAGGCCCCGCTCGGGGTCGAAGTCTCCGGAAGCGTTGCCGATCTTGACGGTTCGATATCCGCCACGCTCCACCAGCGAATTTGCGATGTGTTCCTCGAATGCCCGCTCGTCCGGCTTCATCCGACTATGCTCCCTGTACATGTTCGATGTCTAGCGTTCGGGCGAATTCTCTTGCTTCCTCCAGTCCTTCGGACACTTGAGCTTTGATCTTCCCAGTCT
>JACDGB010000135.1 GCA_013815485.1 Rubrobacter sp. | reverse complement strand
GCACGTGCGGACCCGGCATCGGGGTCTTGTCCCCGACCATCCGCTTGCCGCTCCTCGAGAGCCTTTCATAGAGAAAGTGCTCCACGGCGAAGCCTACCAGGCGGTTCAGATGCTCCTCCGGGTCACCCTTTCTGGTCCAGAAGGATCTCCGCTCTACCCAGTACCTCATGGGCTCAGACCCCACTATCGCACCGTACAGAGAACGGGCCGTGCGGTTAGGCTCTGGACCAGGTTCCGGGCTCGCCTCCGCAGGGTCCGGCGCCGTGTCAGAATCTCCGCCGAAGAATCTTCCCTCGCCTTTGCAGAGTACCTCCGGGTGGGCGTCGAGCATCTTCATCAGCCACCCGGTGCCGGACTTATCCATCCCCACGACGAAGAATATGGGCGGGCGAGCAGGGATGCGGGTAAGCGCCGTTTGCAGGTCGGCGACCTGCTGATCCCTCTCCTTCACCCGCTGGCGGGCTTTCTGTAGCCGTCTGGTTTTCTGCTCCAGTTGCTGGCGCATCTGCCTCAACTGCCGTCCTTGAGCGCCGTTCCGTCTTCCCAACAGCTTCTCTTGTACGGTGCCCATCCGAGAGTCGAGCAACGTCTTCAGGTTCTGCAACACCCCGGAGCCAGTATTGTCCCTGGAATTCGGCATTGGTACCCTCCTGATCGCGATACTTTGAAGCTTCGCCGCGACGCGCCGAAGATGTGATTGGCCCCTACGTCGCGCACAGCATACTCTCACACAAGCCTGTTCGTTGGTAGCAGGTCGCCAAGAGCCGTGACCGTGGAGCGCAGTCTAGCGGATCAGCCTGGGTAGAACTCCGCTAGCAGCGGATGAAGCCCGAGACCCGGGAGAAGTTGCAAGCGTACTTCGAGCCGCACAACCGCAGGCTCTACGAGTACCTCGGCAGGGATTTCGGCTGGTAGAGTCCCGGAGAGCTCGCCAACGCGCGGTCCTGCTCCTTGTGTACCCATGGAGCCACTTGCTATGCTCCGCAGGTCTAGAGGAGGTTTTCTTTGCGCGTTCTACTTACATCGCACCAGTTCCTGCCGAAGTTCTCGTTCGGGACGGAGAAGCTGACGTTCGAGTGCGGGCGCGAGCTCTCGAAGCGCGGCCACGAGGTGCAGGTGATGACCTCGGAGCCGGCCTCCGAAGAGTTGCCCCACGGCGTCCAGAAAGACTACGTCTACGAGGGCCTCAACGTCCGGGCATTCGGGATGAGCCTGGGCACCACGCAGGACCCGTTGCGCTACGAGTTCGACAACCCGGAGATGGCCGACCGGATGCGGGCCTTGATCATCGAGACGGCCCCCGACTTGCTGCACGTATGGCACGCGGGCCGGCTCTCGGGGAGCATCATCGCGGCGGCCAGGGAGATGGGCGTCCCCGTGGTCTTCACCGCCACGGACTTCTGGTCCATATGCCGCGTGATCCACCTCCGAAGAGCGGATACCGGAGAACTTTGCACGGGACCGAACCGCGCCGGCACCAACTGCCTGCGCTGCTATATCGCCCGCACCCACGTCTCCCAGGAGATGAAGGACCACTACCTGAACAAGTCCGACGCGGAGCTGACGGCTTATGTAAACCTGGCGAAGAGCCCCGTCCTCAAGAACTCGCGTTATGGAAAGCGCATCCGCACCGTGGTCGAGAGGATCCCTTTCCTGAAGGACACCATCAACTCCGCCGACCGGGTGATCGCGCCCACCAGGCTGACCCGCGACATGCTGCTCAAGAACGGCGTCAAACCGAACCTCCTGAGGGTCTCGCGCTATGGCATCGAGACCTCGCACATCTCCTCCGTGCCTCAAAGCCCGGAGAACCCCGAGACGGTTCGCTTCGGGTTCATGGGCGGGCTGGTGCGCCACAAGGGCGTCCATAACCTGGTGAAGGCGTTCCGCCTGAACCCACGCGACATGAAGGCCGAACTGAAGATCTACGGCGATCCGGAGCGCGCGCCGGAGTATTTTTCGGAGATTGAGGACCTGGCCGGGGACGACCCCCGGATAATCTTCCCTGGAGCGTTCGAAGGCGCGAAGGTCGGGGAGGTGCTGCCTGAGATAGACGTGCTCGTCGTCCCCTCGGCCTGGTACGAGAACACTCCACTGGTCGTCTACGAAGCGTTCGCCTCGGGCACCCCGGTCGTCGCCACGAACCTCGGAGGGCTATCGGAGGTGATCGAGCATGGAAAGAACGGACTGCTCTTCGCCGTGGACGACGTGGAGGACATGAGCACGCAACTCACCCGCTTCCTCGAAGAACCGGACCTCATCAGCAGGCTCCGCGAGGGCATAGAGCCCGTCAGGACCGTGGCCGAGAGCGCGGACGACCTCGAACAAGTCTACCGGGAGGTCATCGAGGCGCGGAGATCCCGCAAGCCGGAGCGCCGGGGGGCCGGGGGGCCGCTCAGGTCGTCGGGTAGAACTCCGCCAGCAGCGGAGCGGTGATCCTCTCCACGATCCGCGCCTGCTCCGGAGTCAGATCCTCCCTCCAGCCGCCGGACGCTCCCTTGCGATAGAACTTGCCCTCGCCTTTCTTCTCCCTGGGTATGTTCTCCCACGAGTGCTTCTCGACCGCGCGCTCCAGCCCGCGAGCGTCAACGGCTATGCCCAACTCGGAATAGACGCGCTTCATGGTCCCCAAAGTGTCAACCCTGAGATCCTCGTAGCGGACGAGCGTCTTGCGTCCCCCGTGGGCGTCATAGGCTCTCTTCGCGGCTCCGGTGTGGTGGAGGTAGGTGCGGGCCCGGCGCTTGACGAAGCCGTCAGGGTCCTCGTCGGCGAGGGCGTTCTCCTTCCAGCCGCCTTTCTCGCCCCACTCGTAGAGCCAGCTCCCGCGCCGCGCGCCGTCGAGGACCGAGGAGACCACGTCCCTGGGGTCACGGACGAGCAAGACCATGCGGCTCTCGGGCAACGCCTCCATGAGGAGCGGAGCGCCCATCGAGCCGTTGGGTTCCTTGACTACCAGGTAGTCGTCGGGGCCGAGCCTGGGCTGCGCGTAGCGAGCGCCGTCGAGGACGAAGTTTCGGATGGAGTTCGTCCATCCCCGTCTCGTCGGCTCGCCCATGATGAAGCTGGCGGAGCGGCGCTGGCCCTCCTGGGCATCGTTGTAGAAAGAGCCGAAGAGCCGCCCGACCATCGGTTCCTCCCACACGCGATGATGCTCCATCTCGCCCATCATGGACCTGAGCCAAGTGGAGCCAGAGCGGCCGGAACCGAAGATCCAGACCACGTTCTCCGGCCTGAGACCGCGCTCATCGTCCCGCGAACCGCCATTGAGCCGCCCCCGTAAGCCGTCGAGCCTCAGATACATCTCCCTGTACCTGGCGGCCAGCCGCAGCCGGACTTTCTCCATCACAGGCCTCATGGCGAATCCGGGTGGGGAATTCGCTTCGTTTGCGGTGCGAGAGTCGGGAGTCGGGAGAGCGAGCCTTTCCGTCCGCACCGGGTGAGACGGGAATCTCCTGGATTCCGCATCAAGAGGTTTCTTTGCGCTCGTGACGCTTGCGTTTGCGGCGGACGACTCTGGCGGCGTGCCAGGTCCCGACCATGCCGGCGAAGACCTTCACGCTCGTCCAGGGCGACCTCCGGCCCAGGACGACCGCCAAGATCAAACGCATCAGCCGCCGCAGGAGGCTGAAAATGGTAACGCCGGACTCGTAGCCGAACATGTCGTTCAGGACCAGGAACTCGCGGGACATCTTGCGCCCGTAGCGAAATGGACCGTGCGGGATGCGGTAAAGCGCGGGCGCGCCCCGGACCAGCGCCGTGCGGTAGCCGAGCGAGAGGAAGTGATGCGCCCACTCCTGGTCCTCCGCCGTCGGGACTTCCCCGGAGAACGGCCGCTCTTCCCACAGACTCCGCCGGATGATGCTGTTGGAGTTCTGCAAGCCTCGGTTGGGTTCCCGGTAGAATCCCTCCAGGTCCATGACCTCGACGCCTCTCTCCGGCGCGAGCCCGTCCCGGCGCTCGAAGACCAGCGGCCCCCAGGCTCCGGCCAGGCTTTCGTCAGCCTCCATCGCCCCGACGAGCGCGTCCAGCCAGTCATCCCGAAGCGGCACGCAGTGGCTTGAGAGGCACGCCACGTACTCGCCCTTCGCGGCGGAGATACCGGCGTTCAGAGCGGCGCCGTAGCCGAACGGTTCCTTCGAGAAGTCCACGAGCGTGTGCGGATAGCGGCCGATGATCTCCGGGGTCGCGTCCGTGGAGCCGGAGTCCACGATCACGGCCTCGCGGCTGGTGAAACCTTGCGAGGACACCGCTTCCAGGACTTCTCCTATCGTCCGCTCGCTGTCGAACGTTCGGATGACCACCGAGACCTTCATACAGAACCCGCGTGAAGAATTCCGTCGTCTGGGGGTTGCTGGGGCCGGGAGTAGAGGGTCGAGATCCCGGCCCCTGACTTCCGCCCGGAACGAGAGGCGAAGTGATCGAACGGTTTCCGCATCATCCCCCCATGCTCTCACAAAGATATCATCCTGCACAGCGGAGCCCTCGAATTGTCTGCCGCGAGGCAGCCGGAGGCCGCAGCGGCGCCAGCTAAAGGAAATCGTCTGCCCGCCCGATAACTGGTTCGAGGTTGATGGGGCGGCTGGATGCCGCATGAAGCGAGGGAGGATTCATATGTCCGGGTTACAACGCGCAACGGTCGTCCGCGGGGAGTTTACCCGCGGGCAGTTCATTGGCATGGGGCTTTCGGCGGCGCTGCTCTACTCCGCCGTCTCGCCGTTCGCCGGGCAGGCTCAGCGACTACTGCCGGGGCGATGGCAGGGACGAGACGGCGGAGATCAACCGTTGCTTCGCCGATCACCTCTTCGTGGAGGTGGACGAGCCGCCCGCGGGCATCGGCTACGGGTTCCACGCCAACGGGCCAGGCGGCGGCATCGTGCTCAGGAGCGGCCACGAGGTCAACGGCCGGGGCGCCGCCTCCAAGTTTCTGCGAGTAGGGGCCTGGGAGCGGAACTGCAAGGGTCTGATAAACGAGAACCAACCCGACGGCGCCTCATCCATCAAGCTCAACAACCTCTACATCAAAGGTTTCCGCAACAACCCGGACGTGCCCAATGTAGACTCTAACAGCGACGCGACGGGCATCGCCATCAGGGCCGCCAACGCGGACAAGTGGTGCAGGGACATCTCACTCACCGGGGTCGAGGTACACGACTGGACCGGCGCCGCCATGCGTTTCAACAGCGGCTGGGGTGTTCACCTGACGGACGTAAAGTCCATGAACCCCGCAAGGGGCGGCGTCCAGTTCAGGACCAGCAGGGACATGAGCCTGCTGCGCGTGACCTCCGGCGACTCCGGCGACGACGCTATAGCCTTCAACACCGACTCCCACTTCGAGAGCAGGGCCATCTCGGGGATCACCCTGGACAGGTGCGAGTCATACACCAGGCAGGACCCCCAGTGGTGGGCGGCCCTGAAGTTCGGCGGGGCCACGGAGGCTCTGGTGACGAACTCGACCTTCCGCTACGCGAAGAACGCGCTGGTCACCATAGGCACCTTCCCCGGCTTCGATCCCAGGAACATCCGGGTCAACAACTGCCGCATGCTCGGGGGCGAGCAGCATTCCTTCGAGGTCAGGGCCAATCACGCCGCCGGGATTTCGGCCCGCGGAAACTACATGCACAACCCGAAGGCAAGCTGCGTGGCCGTCAGCACCATGGACAGGAAGCCGGCCACCTTCGACGTGACCGTCACGGACAACACGCTCTCCAGCCCCGGCTCCACGCACCACATCACCGTCCAGGAAAACTTGAAGGGCGTCCACGCCTCAGGCAACCACCTGATCTACG
>JACDGB010000507.1 GCA_013815485.1 Rubrobacter sp. | reverse complement strand
TATCCCCGTCTACGATGCCCCCGCTACCGACAAGGCTGCCCTTCACGACGGTACGCTGCACGTCGAGGGGACGGGCTTCCCGTGGCAGAAGGAGGCCAACGTATACATCGCCGGCCACCGTCTTGGCTACCCGCGCACGGATAGCTTTCTCGTCTTCTACGACCTGAACAAGCTCAGGAAAGGGAACAGAGTGCTTCTCACGGACGCCGACGGTCGCAGGTACGTTTACAGGGTTTTCGACAGGTCCGTGGTGCCCCCTGACGCGAAGAAGGTCACGGAGCCGCTCGTCGGCAAGAACGTCGTAACCTTGCAGACCTGCACGCTCCCCAACTACACCGAACGGCTCCTGATACAGGCCGAACTCCAACGGATCACGAACAAACCCGCCAAGAACAAACCCGTCCAGGCCAACGCCGCCGAAACCGGCTAGAAGCTACCTACAGCGGCCTTCGAGCCCGCAGCGAGTACATCAACGGCAGGTTCGGCGTGCCCTCTGGCAGGCGGAAGGTGTCGAAGCCGGACTTCTCCAGGATCGGCCAGCTCGGGAAGAGCGTGTAATCGTGTTCGTTCAGCAGCTCGACGGTTAGACCCGCTCCGATCACCGCGTTCACAACATCGCTCAACGTGTGATTCCACTCGAAGGTGCGGTTGTTGACCGTCTCCGCTTCGAGGTCCGCGTAGGTGCCAGGCTCGTCCCACACGGTCGGCTCCTCCCGGTGGAAGTAGCCATGCTCCACCGTCAGGTCGTCATCCCCGAATACGTCCGTGAACGGATGGAATTCAGCGAGGTACAGGAAGCCTCCGGGCCGCAAAAGTTCGGCGACTATCTCGGCCCAGCGTTCGATGTCGGGGAGCCAGATCAGAGCCCCAAGCCCCGTATACACGACATCAAAATCGCGCCTATCCAGGGCATTCACGGCCTCGTACACGTCCGACTGCGCGAAGGTGGCGTCGAGCCCCATCTCCCCGGCCAGCTTCCTGGCGGCCTCGACGGCAGGTGCCGAGAAATCCAGCCCCGTGACGCGGGCGCCGCGGCGGGCCCAGTTCAACGTGTCCACGCCAAAATGGCACTGGAGATGGACCAGATCCTTCCCGGCCACGTCGCCGATCTCTGCCAACTCGAATGGCCGCAGGCGTTCCGCGCCAGCCTTGAAACCCTCCACGTCATAGAACTCGCCGGAGACGTGAATCGGGACCCGCTCGTCCCAACTGTCCCGGTTGGTATTCCGCCATTCCTCTCGCCAGCCGCTCATGTTCTCTCCTCTCTCACAGGTTCTCGATGGGAATGGGTTCGATCCTATCCGCTGGCTCGAAGCCGAAGACGCGCGAGTAGAAGTAGAGTTCGCCATCGAGGGCGCGCTTGATATTTTCGGAGCGCCGGAAACCGTGTTGCTCGCCTTCGAACGGGAGGTAGGCGACGGGGACGCCCTTCTCCTTCAGGGCCTCGAACATCGTCTCGGCCTGGTTTGGGGGCACGACCTCATCTTCGAGGCCCTGGAAGAAGATCACGGGGCACGATAGCCTGTCCGTATGATGCACCGGGGAACGCTCCCGGTACAGGTCCGCCATCTCGGGGTAGGGACCGAGGAGTTGATCCAGGTACCGCGACTCGAACTTGTGGGTCTCTCTGGCGAGTGCCTCCGCGTCGCTGACGCCGTAGTGGCTGGCCCCGGCGGCGAAGTCGTCGCGGAACGCGAGGGCGCAAAGCGTCGTGTATCCGCCCGCGCTGCCGCCGGTGATCATGAGCCGCTTCCCATCCACGAGGCCGCGCCCGGCCAAATGAAGCGCGCCGTTGGCGCAGTCGTTCACGTCCACCACGCTCCACTCACCATACAACCGGCGACGGTATTCGCGCCCGTATCCGGTGCTGCCGCCGTAGTTCACGTCTAACACGGCGATGCCGCGGCTGGTCCAGTATTGGATCTCCGGGTCCAGCGTCGTCTGGGTCATCGCGGTCGGGCCGCCGTGGCTCATCACCAGCAGCGGCGGCCTCTCGCCCTCCGGCGGGACGTGGTCCTCGTTGCGCGGCGCATAGAAGAAAGCGTGCGCCG
>JACDGB010000506.1 GCA_013815485.1 Rubrobacter sp. | reverse complement strand
CTAGAGCAGCCTCGGCCCTTCTTTTTGCCCTTATTCACCGGAGTGCGTGGAAGTCAGATTCTCCGAAGTTCGCTCTCCACTTGGCTTAGTAACGGGTGCCGTAACGCTCGGGAGACGAGCGTCCTGTAGAGTGGCGTTGTGTCACAAGGTACAAGGGATCGGGATCGAGGAGCAGGCGGGATGCGCTCTCGCGCTGGCGCTTGGCTTGCGTGGGCGCTTGCCGGGCTCTCCGTGACCATCTTCGTATCCGGCGTCGCACTGTATGTCCTCGCCAACCCGGCGCAGGAGGCTCACGGCTCCTCAACCATGAGCGACGCTGCTCTCCTCCGGATCGTGGTGCTCAACGTGCCCTTCTTGGTCTTCCTCCTAGTAGGCGCCCTTATCTCTTCCAGACGGCCTCGCAATCCTGTAGGCTGGATCTGTCTCACCGTAGGACTTTTGTCGTCGGTCGGCTTTTTGAGCGAGCTGTACGTGTCGTACGGCCTCGCCAGGCCCGGCTCCGTCCCGTTCGCGGCAGCGGTCGCTGCGCTGACCCAGTGGTCGTGGATCCTCCCCGTGGGGCTCTTGAGCACCTACCTGCTCCTGCTCTTCCCGGACGGGAGGCTCCCCTCCCGGAGGTGGCGCCCCCTAGCCTGGCTCTCCGGGGCGGTCATAGCCTTGCTCGGGGTCGTCAACGTCCTCGCCCCCGGGCGGTTGGCCAGCCACGAGGGGGTACAAAATCCCTTCGGGATAGAGGGTGCCCCCTGGCTGTTCGATGCGGCGGTGATCCTCTCGCTGCCGTTGGCTGCATGTGTCCTCGCTTCGGCGGCGAGCCTCGTCCTACGCTACCGGCGTTCGGGAGGAGAAGTACGAGTGCAGATAAAGTGGATAGCACTCGCGGGCTCGATCACGGGCACGCTCGTCTTCCTGAGCATCATAGCCGGTTTGCTCCTCCTGCCAGAGTCGATGTCGCCGGAAGGTATCGAAGGTGCCCCGCCACTGTGGCTTCAGCTCCTGATGTACGCGCTCACGTTGAGCTTTACTGGAGTCCCCGTGGCCATAGGCTTCGCGGTGCTCAAGTACCGCCTATACGACATAGATCTCATCATCAACCGTGCCCTCGTCTACGCACCCCTCACGGCGATGCTTGCGTTGGTGTACTTCGGTGGGGTGGTGGGCTTGCAGGCCGCCTTACGAGCCCTTAGCGGCCAAGAGTCCACTCTGGCTATCGTCGCCTCCACCCTCGCAATCGCCGCCCTCTTCAACCCGCTGCGCATGCGAGTGCAGACGTTCGTAGATCGGTACTTCTACAGAAGGAAGTACGACGCCGTAAAGACCCTTGCCGCCTTCAACGCCCGGTTACGCGAGGAGACGGACTTGAACACCCTGAGCAACGACCTGGTGGGTGTGGCCAGGGGCACCATGCAACCGGAGCACGTCTCGCTGTGGCTGCGCCCCGATACGCCCCCGAAGGGTAAGCCGGCCGCAGAGCGATCGCGCGGGTGAGAGGCGGGGAATTCGCCTTACCCGCCTTCCAGTCCTCCCGCCTCCAGCATGTCCTTGAGCGTCGCCATGTCGGCTTCCGTTTGCCTGCGGATCGCTCGCCCCACCAGCGGCTCGGCCAGCTTGAAGAAGCCGCCCACCTCAAACTCGAAGGTTTGCGTGAAGTGGGTGCTACCGCCCTCGTCGGACTCGAAGAGGTAGCAACCGACACCCGGTATGGGCCCAGAAGTGACCCTCACACACTGCCTGCGTGGGGGCTCGTTCTCGGTGACCTCCATGGTCGTCTCGATTCGGCGACCCAGGAACTTGGCCGTGCTGCGCAACGTGGTGCCTACGTCCACCGCTCCCTCCGACGTCTGCTCCGTCTCCAAGGTCGTCGATTGCCACAGCGCGTCTTTGTTCGGGTCGGTGGCGAAGGCGAACACCTCCTCGACGGGCCGATCGATGACCACGGTGTGCTCCTGCCGTATAGCCATTGGTCCTCCTTCCCTGCGGGGAACTTGCGGCCGCCATTATGCACTTGTGCGGATTGTGTCGCACGTCCCAAGCAGACTTTTCCGGCCTATTCACCC
>JACDGB010000505.1 GCA_013815485.1 Rubrobacter sp. | reverse complement strand
GCTCGACATCCTGGTCAACAACGCGGGCTCCCTGCTAGAACGCCGCAGCCTCGAAGAGATGACCGAGGACCTCTGGGACCGCGTGATGGAGGTGAACCTGAAGTCCGTCTACCTCTGCTCGCAGGCGGTGTTGCCGCTCATGAAGCGGCAGGGACGAGGGAGAATCGTCAACATCACCTCCGTCGCGGCGCGCAATGGAGGCGGTCCCGGCTCCGTCGCCTACGCCACGGCCAAAGGCGGCGTCAGCACCCTGACCCGCGCGATGGCGAAGGAGCTCGTCGCCGATAACATTCTGGTCAACGGCGTGGCCCCTGGCGTCATCACCACCCCGTTCCACGACCGCTTCACGCCGCCCGACGTGCGCGAGAAGATGGCTGGCGCAATCCCCATCGGCCGCGAGGGCACCCCGGAGGAGACTGCCGGGGCGGTGGTGTTTTTGGCCTCATCGGCGGCGGATTACCTGGTGGGTGAGATCATCGAGGTGAACGGCGGACAACTGATGGACTGAGGTTTTCGGCCGAGCTAGCTGCCGCTCGCGCCATCGGCCTCGCCGAACCCGATACCGATTGGAGCAAGGTCTCTGATACCGTAGAGCCAGATGAGGCAAACCGCGAAATCTACGACGAGCTGTACGGGATCTACCGGGAACTCTATCCTACTAATCGGGATCAGATGCACGCCCTCGCCAACATGCAGAAAAGGGGAGACGTTGTCACCTGAAACGAAAGAGCCCGTTGGCCGGTTGCGGGGCGTATCGAAGGAGTTCCCCGGCGTGCTCGCGGTGGACGGGGTGGAGTCGCCGGAGAGAACGGGGCCGGCAAGTCCACCCTGATGAAGCTGCTCTCGCAGGTCGAGCACGTTTATGACGCGGTGAAGACGCTCCAGCCTCGACCGGTCGGAGGATGGAGCCCTAACCGTCGAAGCGAATGGGAACAGCATCTTCCACGACCCGCAACCGCTCATCTTTCTCCACGTCCCGGAGCAACGCCTCGGATACCCACATCCGGCGCAGCTTGATGGTGTTCTGGATGCGGACGAGGCGCGCCTCGGACGAGGTTACCCCGGCGCACATGATGAGGGCGGCGGCTACGGCCATCCTATCCGTGGGCATGACCATCGGGGTCTTGACGGGCGCGGGCGTGGTGGAGGTCAGGGCGTTGAGGTAGGTCGCTGAACGCTCCATCTTCGAGGCCAGCCGCTCCGTCACAACATCGGCCATGCCGAGGCCGTTGGCGTTGCCGCCGGTCTCTTCGGTGAGGTCGAGGTAGACCATGCGCTCCACCGCCGGGCCGCCTGAGGCGGCGGTCGTCGGGTAGCGGCCCGTGACGTTCGGGTCCGCGCCGTCGCCCGAGACGTTCTTGCCGATCTCATCCACTATCAGCACGTCTAGTTGGTCGAACGGCAATCGCGCAAGGTTCTTCTTGGCTTCTTCGAGCAAGGGGGCTTCGGCCTCTTCGAGTTTCTCCGCGGGGATCGCAACGATCTGGCACGGTTCCTCGTCGGCGTTCTCGATTGTGGCTAGTCCGAAGGCGACTTTGCCTGTTTCGACGGCGACTCTGGCGGCGTCTGGGATGGTGCGGTGGATCCTCTCCCAGCCTTGCGAGTGGATGGAGTATGCGCCCCGCTGCTTGCCGAGCCCGATGGCGAGCATCTTGGTCGGCCCGCTCTCCACCGTTCCCCGGAACGCCGTGTGAGGTTTGATCCTGTTCACGACAATAACCGCGTCCGCCTCGTAAGCGTTCCTGTCCATGTACACCGGCACGCCCGCCGGAGTCGCCCCGATCTCGACCGTCTCCATCGTCGCCCGAACCGGACATCCCATCCGCTCCTCGCTCACCCCGAAGTGCCTCAAGACATCCGCCTGCCCCTCCGCTGTCGAGGCCCCGTGACTCCCCATAGCCGGGACGATGAAAGGCTCCGCGCCAGCCTTTTTCAGTGCTTCGACCAGTGCCGCGACGACCTCGGAGATGCGGCTGACTCCCCGGCTTCCGACCCCGATCGCCACCGAGCCAGATGGGAGATCCACGGATTCCAACGCCTCCCGGACGCTCTCCCG
>JACDGB010000504.1 GCA_013815485.1 Rubrobacter sp. | reverse complement strand
CGCCATCGGCGCCGCCATCCAGGCCGGCGTGCTCGCGGGCGAGGTCAAGGATGTGCTCCTGCTCGACGTGACGCCCCTCAGCCTCGGCATCGAGACCAAAGGCGGCGTAATGACCAAGCTGATCGAACGCAACACCACTATACCTACGCGCAAGGGTGAGACTTTCACGACCGCCGACGACAACCAGGGATCGGTGGAGATCAAGGTTTTTCAGGGCGAGCGCGAGATGGCGATGTACAACAAGCTCATTGGCAACTTCCAACTCGTTGGCATCCCGCCCGCGCCTCGGGGCGTACCTCAGATCGAGGTTGCATTCGACATTGATGCGAACGGCATCGTGAACGTTGGGGCGAAGGACTTGGGGACTGGCAAGGAGCAGCGGATCACGATCACCGCTTCGAGCGGTCTCTCGGATACGGATATCGAGCAGATGGTACGTGACGCGGAGTCGCACGCGGAGGATGACACCCGTCGCCGCGAGGAGGCCGACGTCCGCAACAGCACGGACAACCTAGTCTATTCCGTGGAGCGTTCGCTGAAGGACATGGACGGCAAGGTGGACGCCGAGGCGAAGAACCACATCGAGACGACGATCCGGGAGGCCCGCGAGGCTCTCGCTGGCGATGACCTGGAGGAAATCAAGGCCAAGCAGGAGGCCCTGACGACGGCCTCGCACGCTCTGGCCGAGCAGATCTACAAGCAGGATCCACAGCAGCAGGAATCAGCATCCTCCAGCGACGCGGAGGATCTGGACAACGAAGATGTCGTCGAAGACGCCGAAGTCATTGATGATGAGGACGACAAGGAAGAGCGTCGGTAGCAGGGGCGAGGAACCGCGTGGGCGGAGGACCATCGTGGCTCTCCGCCCGGCCATCCCTCTCATTGACAGGAGGACCGGAAAGTTTTGAGTAGCGAAGAGCAGCGCCGCCGTCAACCCGACGAGGAACCGGACCAGGAGATCGAAGCCACCAACGATGCCTCTGAGAACAATGCGGAGAACGCTGGAGGTGGCCCCGGACCGATAGAAGAGCCTCGGGGCTCTGCCTCGGACCCGGCGTCCGTCGAGTACGCCCCAGACGATGTGGAGTATCTGATGGAGGAAGAGCCTGGCGTTGCCGAGGAAGAACTGTCCGTACTGGCGGCGGAGTTGGAGGGCGTTCGCCGGGAGCGCGACGAATACCTCGAATCTCTGCGGCGTCTGAAGGCGGAGTTCGAGAACTCCCGCAAGCGCCAGGAGCGGGACAGGGAGCGCATCCTGCAGTCAGCCTCCGAGAAGCTCGTCGCGGAGTTGTTGCCCGTCCTGGATAACCTGGATCGTGCGTTGGAGGCCGATGGTGACGTGCGCGAGGGCGTGCGGGCAACCCGCGACCATTTCGTGGACGTGCTCGGCCGGGAAGGTCTCGTCTCCGTCGCCTCCGATGGTCAGGCTTTCGATCCCAACGTCCATGAAGCGGTAATGGGACAACCCTCCGACGAACACGAGGACGGCACCATCCTTCAGACCTTCCAGCGGGGCTACATCCTCAACGGCAAGCCCATCCGTGCCGCGAAGGTTGTAGTTGCGAAACAGGTTTAAGAAATGAAGACCAGGGATCTCTACAAAGTTCTGGGGGTCTCCAAAGGAGCTTCGCAGGATGAGATCCGGAGTTCCTACCGGAAGCTGGCGCGTGAGAGTCACCCGGACGCCAACCCCGATGACTCGACCTCCGAGAACCGTTTCAAGGAGATTCAGCACGCCTACGAGGTGCTTTCCAACCCGGAGAAACGGCGCGAATACGACGAAGGACCACGTTCCTTCTTTGGCTCGCCCGGCAGTCCGCAAGGCGGAGCGCGGGGCCAATCTCGGAGTGCCGGTGGCGGTTTCTCGAACGTCTCCGACCTCTTCGATAGCTTCGGTGGTCTCGGAGATGTGTTCGGCGGGAATGTTCGCGCCGGGGCCGCGGCGGCTCGCGGGAGTGACATAAAAGTAAGCGTGAACTTGAAGTTCAAGGATGCGTTGAGTGGGGTGACGACTAGGGTTGGGGTGCCGGTGGAGGAGGGTTGCGGGGAATGCTGGGG
>JACDGB010000134.1 GCA_013815485.1 Rubrobacter sp. | reverse complement strand
CTTACCCGGTTCGCGGACTTCAACGACGTCTACAAGGAGTTCTTCCAGGACGATCCTCCGGCCCGTACCACCGTGGCCACCGCCCTGCTCGGCATCCTGGTGGAGGTCGATTGCATAGCCGCGATCAGCGAGTAAAGACCGTGAACACCGCTGGGGAGAGCGGAACGAGAGCGGGACTCAGGAGGTGGATGTGAGGGACTGCCGCACCCAGTCCAGAGAGCGCAGCCGACAGAACCCGTAGTGGTAGAAGTCGACGCGCTTTAGCCCCCGCTCGCGCGCAAGGGCGATCTTTGCAGCCAGGTTATCGGCCGATCGGCAGTCGGGGGGCATGGGACGAAGAATGAGGCCCAGTTGTGAGGGATCCGTTAGCAGGGGCTGGTAAGCATCGAGGTCGGCTCTCAGTCGATCGGGGTCCGCGGCGTATCCCGTTGCCTCTATGATGTCGCAGGCCTCCGCCAGCGAGGCCACGTCGATGCCGAACTGCCAGCCGATCGTGGGAGCGGCATCGCCCGCGGGCTGCCCCGTCGCGAAGCCTTTCTCCGCCCCCGAGAGATCCAGAAAAGCGACGCTCGTATCCTCGCCTGCGGCCGCCGACACCTCGGCCACGAGCGAGGTGACCGTCTCTACCCGTGCGTCGAGGTATCCCAACAGCTGCTGGTCCTCCAAGGTCACGAGAAGATCTCGCGTAAGCTCTTCTGGGCCATCGCTACTGCCATCACCCGCAAACCGGCGTTCCAGTTCGTCGCGGACAAAGCGATGGACCATCTCGGCATCGACCCCGGCCCGGCGGGCCGCCGCGAGGCAATGGGCGCAGAAGCACAGACCGAGCAGGTAGGTCCCCACGGTTCCCAACTCCTCGAAGTAGCGCTCGTGGTGGTAGCCGTGCGTCAGACCGTGAAAGTGGAGCGACTCCCCGAGGATCGTCGAGATGCCGTAGCGTGCGACGTCTGAGGCGAGAGCGCGCGCGTACGCCCGCACCTCCGGGTTGGAAGGGCATAGATCTGTAAGGTAGCGGTCCCCGAACGCGTTCTGCGTAGAGCACTCGGGGTGCGCAAAGCCGAGCCGGTCGCTGTGCAGGAAGACCACCCACGCGTTGACGTCCATTCCCCGCTCGCCGGCAGCCGCGCAGAGATCGCCGAGAGGATCGACCGTCTGGGCCAGCTCGGCGACGCGTGGTTGGAGTTGAAGACCCTCATAGAGAGATTCATCGGGTCGGAAAAAGACGGCACCCCCCTCCAGGTAACGGACCTTGTGGAGGGGGTTGTGGGGGAAGAGGTCCCGGGCGTCATGATAGGCCACCGCCAGCGTCAGCCCGTCTACCCCCGCCCGCTCCTGGACGTTGCCTAGAACCGCGTCTAATCCCTCGTCGTGGAGGTCGGTGGCAAACGCGAGCATCGATGTCTCCATGCAACAAGACTACACGACCGGAGGCGGAGCCATCAAGCACGGAGAATCGTATTGCGCATTAGGACCGGTCGGGGTCGTCTTTACTGAATGTGGTCCTTGGGTCCTTTGATTATCTCCTGCATCATCTGCATATTGCCGGCGGTGAGACCACCGTCCACGGGCAGTACGGCGCCGGAGATCCAGGCAGCCTCGTCCGACGCCAGGAAGAGGACGGCTCCGGCCACGTCTTCCGGCTCGCCGACGCGGCCGAGCGGATACCATTTGGCGACCCGCTCGAAGACGCCGGGATCCTTCTGCTGACGCTGTTCCCAGGCCGGCGTCTTGAGAGTGCCGGGAGCTATGGCGTTCACGCGCACACCGAAGGGCCCGTAGCGCACCGCCAGGCTCCTCGTCAGGTTCAGGATCCCGGCCTTGGCCGCACTGTAAGCTTCGTTGCCGTAGTAACCGAGGGCGTTCACCGAGCTGATGTTGAGGATGACCCCTGACCCGTTCTTCGTCATGTCCGCGAGCACGGCTTGCGAGCAGAGGAATGAGCCCTTCAACGTGACCGCGACGTCCCCGTCCCAGGTCTCCTCGCCCACATCGAGGAAGTCCGCATCCGTTGCCTGCGCCGCATTGTTGACGAGTATGTCCACGGGTCCGAACTCATCCCGTGCCGCCATGACCATGGCTTCGACATCAGCTGCCCTGGTTACATCCGTCGTCTGTGCCAAAGACTTTCCGCCCGCCTCAGAGATCTCATCGGCTACCGCTCTCGCGCGCTGACCTACCACGTCAGCGACGACGATGGCAGCCCCCTCAGCCGCGAAACGGTGTGCCAGAACTCGTCCGAGTCCTGAGCCGCCACCCGTAATGATGGCCACACAACCTTGGAATCGCATCGTCACCCCTTACGCTCGTGGCCGGCGTCACCATGTTGCTTCACTTGCAACTAGAATACAGTAAGACGACTACTCCTCGTCCCCATGGAGTGCTCGCTTGAGGGTGTGGCGAGGACATGGAAGCGGCGCATGGACAGGGTCTAACAGGGTGGTGAGACGAAGCGATGAATGCCATAGGGGTGGATGTGGGGGGGACAAAGGTCGCCGCCGGGGTCATCTCACCGCAGGGCAAGCTCCTAAGTGAGGTGAAGTACCCGACGGAAAACGTCCGGGAACTGCTACTCTCGACCATCGCCGAGGCTATCGCAGAGGTCAGGAGAGGATACGAGGTAGGCGGTGTTTGCCTCGCCGTCCCTGGCTTCATCCTGGCCCGCGAAAATAAGGTCTTGAGTGCTGCCAACCTCGAGGCAATCGAGGGCATACCTCTCAAGGAGGAGCTGGGTGGCCGCACGGGACTGCCGGTAACGGTCGAGAACGACGCCAACGCCGCGGCCTGGGGAGAGTTCCGCTTCGGCGCGGGCAAGGACGTCGAGGACCTGGTCCTTGTGACCCTGGGGACGGGAGTGGGTGGAGGAGTCATCTCGCACGGTGTTCTGCTAAGGGGCGCCCGGGGGACAGGTGGGGAGCTGGGGCACATCACCGTACAGCCCGCCGGCCCCCGCTGCGGATGCGGCAACCGGGGATGCCTCGAGGCTCTCGCCTCTGGCACCGCCATAGCGCGTCGTGCTAAGAAGGTGGCCAGCGAGCGACCAGACTCGGGGTTGGGGAGGCTCGCGGCGAAGCGGGCACCGCTCGGGGAAGACGTGCTCGATCTTGCGCGCCGAGGAGACGAGGCCTCTGTGAAGGTGCTGCAGGAGACGGGGACCTGGCTCGGGATAGGCCTCGCGACCTTCGTGAACATCTTTGACCCGGAGGTGATCGCGATAGGTGGGGGTGTCTCGGAGGCAGGAGATTTAGTATTAGAACCTGCTCGCAGGGAGCTACGGCTGCGGTCGCACTCGCCTTCGAGGGATTTGGTAGAGGTAAGGGAGGCCACTCTGGGAGCCAGATCGGGGATGCTGGGTGCCGCCGCGCTCGCCCGAGGCGAAGATGAAGAGTACGTTCTTGGCGTGTCCGCGACCCGCTAGGCGCCGTCGCGTGGAAACTGCCGGGGAAGGACAGGAGGATGGGCGGACAAGACGTGGGGAGGGGACCCTTCGACGGAACCCCTCGACATCGCAGTTTACGGCCTGTCGGGTAGGATTCATCCCACAGTCACTCTACAAGCTCCACGTTGCTGCCGAGTTCTCCTGTTTCCTTCCGAGCGCAAACAAAGTAAGATGCGTAGCGCTCGGTGGAAGACTCCATAATGCAGAGTTGAAGGAGGAGAAAGATGAGCGAGAGAGCGCCACGTCGTTCTGACACGGGTGCTGCTAGTGGCCGTTCGCATGCGACGCGGGCAAACATACTTATCGTGCTGGCGGCCTCGATGATAGGTCTGATCTACGGCTATGATCTGGGCTCCATCGCGACCGCGATCCTCTTTTTGGGGGAGGACTTCCAGCTCACCGCGTTCCAGATTTCCGTGGTGACAACCTCGGTGGTGGTCGGGCAGCTGATCGGCGCCTTCGTCGCCGGTCATATAATCAACAGGTTCGGCCGCAAGAACACTATGATCCTCGTGGCCCTCGGCTACGCCGCCTTCACGGGTCTGCAAGGCGTCGCCTTCAACGAGTGGTTCCTGACGGGCGTCAGGTTTCTCCTCGGGCTCATCATCGGCCTCTCCATTGTGACCGCTCCGGCGTACATTGCGGAGTCGGCCCCAAAGAGCGTCCGGGGTTCCATGCTGGTCACCTTCCAGATAGCTACCGTCTCGGGCATAGCCACCGCTTACTTCGTCGGGCTGGCGCTATCCGGCACCGAAAGTTGGCGCCTGATCCTCTCGCTCGCGGCGATTCCCGCCATAATCGTGCTCGTCCTGGTCCTACGCCTGCCGGACACGGCTCGCGGGCTCATGATGCAAGGCCGGCGGGCCGAGGCGGTGGAGGTACTGCGGCGGGTAGATCCCGACGTGGATCCTGAGGAAGAAGCCGACATAATCGAGAGGGATCTGAGCTACGACGAGCAGGGCAGCTTGTCCGAGCTCTTCCGCGGGCGCTTCAGGAGGGCCGGAACCTTTGTCGTGGGCCTGGGCTTTCTGGTGCAGATCACCGGGATCAACGCGATCGTCTACTACAGCCCGACGATTGTCCAGCAGGTGGGCGTAGAGAGCCCGCGCGGAGCGATCCTCGTGACGGCCGTCATCCAGTTGTTCGCCGTCGCGGCCGTTGTGGTGTCCTTCTTCCTGGTCGACAGGTTAGGGCGCAGACCTATCCTGCTGGGCGGGATCACCGCCATGGGTATCGCTAGCGTCGTGCTCGTCGTCGCTTTCGCCACGGGCCCCTCGCCGGTGCTGGCCATCATCGGCATCCTGCTCTTCACCATGGCTTTCAACTTCGGTTACGGCTCCCTCGTCTGGGCCTACGCTTCCGAAAGCTTCCCCGCCCGGCTTCGTACGCAGGGCGGTTCGGCCATGCTGACCTCGGACCTGGCAGCGAACATCGTCATCGGCATCGTGTTCCTCAGCGCGCTCGGCGCGCTGGGCGGAGCGTGGACTTTCGCTATCTTCGCTACGCTGTCCGCACTCGCATTTGTCTTCGTGTACATTTTGGCCCCCGAGACGAAGGGACGCCAGCTCGAAGACATCCGCGGCTACTGGTACAACGGTGGCCGCTGGCCGGAGGAGGGAGAGGCGGCTACCGCGAGCGCCACGGGTTCGGGGCGCGAGCAGCGGCCATAGAGAAGTCGACGCCGGCTGACAGAGCCACGATGTCAGCGAAGGGAGATTCCTTCTGACTGGACCCCGCGCCCTCGTCGGTAATGTTCTCGCACCCGAACCGCTAGTCCGGACAGCGATGGTTGTTGAGGATGGCAAGATCCTCGACGTCATGCGCTCGCCGCGTTCCTCAGAGCTACCGTCCAAGTGTCGCGAGGAGTCGGGGTTTAGCTGTCCTGGCTTCATCGACCTGCAGATAAACGGCGCCTTCGGGATCGACGTTGGGCCGGACGCGAAGGCCTTGGAGGCTTTAAGCCGCGAGCTCCCGAAGACCGGCGTGACGTCCTTGCTGCCCACCGCCATCTCCTGGCTTGCCGGAAGAATAACGCCGGGGGCCGATGCCGACCTGGTGGTCCTCAGCACGGAGGGTATGGTAGAGGAGACCGTCGTGGCTGGCGAGACCGTATACCATGGGAGGGGTGAGAGCCATGTCCGGTAGCAAGATGTCTGCTGAGATACGCGAGCAACCTGAGGTCCTCGAGCGTATCCTCGATGAGGGGTGGGACGAGGTATTGTCGGCGTCGCGCGTCTTGCGGCAGGGCGATCTTCGGTCCGTGATGATCGCGGCCCGGGGAACCTCCGACAACGCCGCACTGTACGCCAAGTACCTCTTCGAAGTGCTGCTTGGCGTGCCCACGGCCCTTGCCTCGCCCTCCGCCTTCACCCTCTACGAGAGCAGGATGAACCTCGAA
>JACDGB010000503.1 GCA_013815485.1 Rubrobacter sp. | reverse complement strand
ATGCTCCCTCGTCCCCACCGAAGGAAGATGGACCGCGATGATGGGTGCCAGGCAACGGCATTTCTCTGCGTTTCCTGAAAATCTCTCGCTCGAAGACCTTGTACCCAAAGGCAACTTCTATCGTCGCTTGGAGGAGATACTCGACCTCTCCTTTGCGAGGGAGCTAGTGAAGGATCTCTACGCTCCCTCCGGTCGCCCGAGCGTCGATCCGGAGGTTTCCTCCGAGTTGCGGTTGGTGATATTTTTCGAGGATAACCGCGGCGAGAGGCTACTCATGCGGGTCGCCGCGGTTCGCATGTTGAAAGAAGTCGTCACGCAAGGCAAGCGCCAGGAACAGCGCATCGTAGAGGGTAACCCCGGAATCGAGGGTTATCTCGGCGGCTCTCCGCATCAGACCCTCCGGCGCATATGCGAACATGGAGTCTATAGAACTGTCCCGATGAGACGCGCATCTCTTCGAGCGACAGGCCCTCACCGTGGTGTTGCTGCCAGAGCGCGTTGAAGAACTCGGGATGGATCGTGCTCGGGGCGAGCAACCCGACCTCTTCTGACTCTACTCATCTTGGAGCCTTCATGGCCTGTTGAATCGGGAACCTTGTAGCCTGTGCCTCCTTGAGCCGGTCGTGGGTCTGCTGGGCCCGGCTGGCGGCGCCTCGGTAATCCTCACGCCGCAGCTGTCCAGATGGCTAAAGTTTGGTCTTCTTCTCGGCCACTTTGATCTGGCCTCTCAAATCAGCGGCCAACATTAGCAGCAGTTCACCCCCGTTCTGGCCCATCGAATTTCCGCCAATGTCGTTTCAGCTGGCGTTTGTTGAGAGATGCTAGCCATGCTAACCATCCGCCAGTTCCTCCAGAGTCCGAAGGCTAGTCCGCGAATCTTCCATCGCGTCTCGCGGGTTGTCCTGCTCGGCTATGAACCATTCGACGCCGCGTTCGTCGGCGGTTTTTAGCAGGTCTCGCCACGGCATGACGCCTTCTCCGATTGGGAGGTCTGAGCGGGTGTCGTCGGGAGACATGTCTTTGAGGTGGACGAGGGAGACGCGGTCCCCGACGTCGCGCAGCACGGTTTCGGGGTCGGATCCGCCGTATTCGATCCAGTACAGATCGAGTTCCAGGTGGACCAGATCCGGATCGGTCTCCCGGACGAGCACGTCCCACATCGTCGTCTCGCCCAGAGGCGCGAACTCGAAGTCGTGGTTGTGGTAAGAGAAGGTTATGCCTTCGGCGCGGCACAGTTCGCCCCAGCGGTTGAAGGCTTCGGCGAGACGGGAGATCTCATCCGCGTCGCCGCGACGCTCTGGTGGGGCAATCGGGACTACCACGTGGGCGGAGCCTATGGCGTGCATGTCCGCGATGACGGAAGCGGGGTCCGATTCCCAGGCGTCGAGGGGAACGTGGGCGCCCGAGGCGCGGAGGCCGAGGTCGTCCATGACGCGGCGTAGCTCCTGGGAGGCGAGGCCGCCGAAGCCGGCGGCCTCGACGGCAGTGTAGCCTATCTCCGCCAGGCGGCGCAGCGTGCCAGGCATGTCGTTGGCGGTATGCTCGCGGACGGTGTAGAGCTGGAGCGAGATCTGGTCTTTCCTCATGAAATACCTCCAAATACTCCTGCCGGCGACCCGGCCGACAGTGGCTCCGGACGCTCGAAGGTACTCCTCACCTCGACGTGCCGACCACTCTCGGACGAGTCCAAGAAAGCGTGTATGACATCCAGGACGTGCCCGCCGAGCTCGCCGCCCGCGCGGTGCCTCCTGCCGGAGCGAATGGCCTGGGCCATGTCCGCGAGGCCGAGGCCGCGGCTGTTGCCAGTGTACGGGTGGGTCAGCGGCACATCCGTACACGTCTCATCGCCGGAGCGCCAGAGGCGCACTGGGCCGTCGAAGGTGTTCGGATCGGGGATGCTCAGGGTTCCCTCGGCGCCGTGGATGTCTATTCGGGAATGTTCCTCGGACCAGACGTCGAAGCTCGTGACGAGCGTTCCCACGGCGCCGCCCTCGAAGTCCATCACGCCCGCGACGTGGGTCGGGGTGTTCACCGTGATCGTCGTCCCGGCAAGTGGTCGACTCGTGATC
>JACDGB010000502.1 GCA_013815485.1 Rubrobacter sp. | reverse complement strand
CGAGGAAGAACTCCTCGCTATCGTGCTAGACGACGGCGAGGCCGTGCCGCTATTCGATTCCATCGAAGAGGCCGAGGAATTCCTGAACTCGACAGGAGACTTTGGGACCGAGTGGAAAGCGCGGGAAGTATCTGCTGGAGACCTCATAGATCTTCTCGAATACCAGGACGAAGAGGTTCCCTATGTGGCCCTGAGTCCCCCGCCCGAACGACTGGAAGGCGGCATGGAGGTACAAGTCCTCGACCGCGAAGTCCTCATCAGCTTACTGAGAAGTCAGGTGGACGCGGAGCCGGATCCAGAGAGAAAGGGCTTCTGGGGGCGGTTGCTCGGTCGCTAGACTTTCGGGCTTCTCGAAATTCAGATTGGAGTTGTCGGCGCGTAGTGTCCGATCTTCCTTTTCACGCCGAAGAGCGTGCCAGTACACGCTGGGGGATGTCCGTGCTTTTTACGCTCCTCGTATCAGGATAGCTGCTTCCTGGGGGGTGAGGGGTTCGCGGGTGGGGGGGCCGAGGGTCATGCGCCGGACGAAGCCAATGCCTTCTGGATGAGGTTCGTAGGAGGGGAAGGTGATCAGGTAGAATCGGCCCGGACCCCGACGGCGATGATGGTGTTCGATCCAGAGCACCGGACGCGGCAATTCCGGCAATCCAACGGCGAAGTGCTCGGTTATGGCCTCCGCCGCGAGCTGAGACGACATCTCCGAAACCCTCGCGCTCCCGGCTTCCGGCAACTCCTCGCAGACGACCACGGGAGCATCTCCAGCCGCGCCTTCGTAGATCCGGATCCAGCAACATCCCGCCCCGAACGAGTACCCTCTCCGATGCCGAATGTACTCGTGCGTGAGGTTCATCGCGCTCCATGCCATCGTCCGAGCAACTCACGCTCTCGTTCGAGGGCGGCCTGGACAAGATGACGTCCGACGCAGCGCGCGCCACCGAGGACGAGAAGGTACATCCCGGCTTCTGGAGCTAGCGCCCGACATCCTCAGTGCGTTCAACGACGCGATCTATGACCCCGTACTCTGTCGCCTGGGTTGCGCTCATAATGAAGTCCCGGTCGGTATCGTGTTCGATCTTCTCGAACGGCTGGCCCGTGCGCGAAGCCAGTATCTCGTTGACGCGCCGCTTTTGATTGATGATCTCCCGCGCATGGATCTCCACGTCGGAAGCCTGTCCGCCAAGCCCCTGGATGGACGGCTGGTGCATGAGTATGCGAGCATTCGGGAGCGCGCTCCTCTTGCCTTCAGCCCCCGCGGCGAGCAGGAACGCTCCCGCCGAGGCCGCCATCCCGAGGGCTGTTGTCGCCACGTCGCATTTCACGAACTGCATGGTGTCGTAGATGGCGAGCATCGCCGTCCCGCTCCCACCGGGCGAATTGATATACAGGTTCACGTCCTGATCCGGCTCCTCCGCGTCCAGTAGCAAAAGCTGCGCCATGATCGCATTCGCCACCGAGTCGTCCACCGGCGTCCCGAGAAACACGATCCTATCGCGCAAAAGCCGCGAATAAATGTCCATCGTCCGCTCGCCCCGTGGACTCTGCTCCACCACATTCGGTATGACCAACCGCGGATCACTCATCTGCACCACTCCTTCTCGCCTGCGCTATACTTTCTGAGAGTAGCATTTATGTAGTGTTTGTGCAAGTTCTGTGTAGTGTTTTGGAGGTGAGGCGATGGACATGTCGCATTTGCGGGGTTTTCGGCAGCGGGCGGTGATGAGTCAGGAGCAGTTGGCGGCGAAGAGCGGGGTGGCGCGGGATACGATCTCCAAGCTGGAGACGGGGCGTCGCAAGGCGTATCCGACCACCATCCGCAAGCTCGCCGCCGGCCTGGAGATGAAGCCGCAACTCTTGCTCGGGGGCGTCGAGTATCTGGATGAAGGACCGGCAGAAGCTCCCTTGCCGGAGCCGCCGGATCAGGGAGAAGGCAGGAAGGTCGGATTTTAGCGATCTGTTCTTCGCGGCAAGACTCGCGGCCCGGTCCACATCACGCAGCGCGGCGGTGAGATGGAGCCGTGCGCGTCATGTTCCTCTTCGGGTAGGCGGGCCGGGCGTTCCTTGCGACGCCTACTATT
>JACDGB010000501.1 GCA_013815485.1 Rubrobacter sp. | reverse complement strand
GGGGATGGCATGCGCTGGCAACAACAAGATGCCTAGGAGCAGCAACGGATACTGGCTCAACAGGTCCGCGTCGGCGAAGGAGGGCACCGGCGGCGCCCGGTGCAGCACCGACTCGTAATACGCGAAGTACATCTGCCCGATCACGAAACTGAGGATGCCGAGGCCCAACAGGACCGGTGCCCAACGCTGGCCCCGGCTCAGCCGCTCGTCCCGGACGAAGAGACCACCGAAACACAGGGGTAGCATCAGCAGCGGGCCGACGAACTCCGCCACGTTCACAATGGTGGTGAATGAGGCGCGGCCCACGGGCTCGACGAATATGAAAGCGGCGAACAGGGCGTTGAACGCCAAGATCAAGGCAGCGGCGAGCCACATGGTGCGCTTCTTGTCCCGCGTGGCCGGAACTTTCATCCCCTGACCGATGTTCGCCTTCAAGTCTTCTCTCCTCCCGCGCTACAAACGCGACGAACATCACGAACACGGGTGCTCACTCGGTCATCTCCAGCAAGTCTCGTATGTGGACCGGCATCGGACGCTCGTTTTCCCCTTGCCCTCTGGTTGCAACCGCACCCACTTGCAGCCTCAATCTTAAACGGTATGGGGGTACTGGGGCAATCAGTGGCGGGCATCGTGGGCGGAAACATCGCCATTTGCGAAGGGAGACGGTGCCCACGTAGCGGTGAGCCAATCATCGGGTTTCGCGTGTTTGTTATACTGTCGCTTGTATCAAATATAGTCTGGCGGGGACCGGACGGCATACGACCTTTTGGGGAAGGGAGGCGGCGTTGCAAGTACCGGCGCGGTTCGAGTATGAGGTGGCTACCTCGGTCGAGGAGGCTATAGAGCTTCTGGAGCGGCACGGCCCGGAGGCCCGGCTACTGGCGGGGGGGCACAGCTTGATCCCGATGATGAAACTCCGGCTGGCCTTCCCGGAGATGCTCATAGACATCCACGAACTGGACGGCGAACTACGTTACATCCGGGAGGAGAACGGGGCGCTCGAAATAGGAGCCCTCGCCCGTCATCAGGACGTCCTTGACTCGGAGGTCATCAGGGAACGGTATCCGATCCTCTGGGACGCGGAGACCATGATCGCCGACCCCCTGGTCCGAAACATGGGCACCGTCGGCGGCTCCCTGGCCCACGGAGACCCGGCTGAAGACCTCCCGGCTGCCTTCATCGCCCTGGGCTGCGAGGTCGTCGCGCGCGGCTCCGGCGGCGAGCGAACCGTCGCCATAGACGAGCTGCAAACCGGCCCCTTCGAGACGGTCCTCGACCCCGCCGAGATCATCGTCGGAGCCCGCATCCTCCGCGCTCCGATGGGTAGCGCCTACACCAAGGTCAAGCGCCGAACCGGCGACTACGCATCCGCGGCAATCGGGGTCGCTCTGGACGTGAATGATGGAAAGATCGAGAACGTCCGCATCGGGATGTGCGCCGTGGGCGGCAAGACGCTGCGGGCGCGTGGCGCGGAAGAAGTCCTGGAAGGTCAACGCCCGGACACGGAGTTATACAAACGGTCCGGGGATCGGGCGGCGGAGGAGAGCGAGCCGTCCGAGGATGCCCGAGGCCCGGTCGAGTACAAGCGGGACCTGGTGAAGGTCTTGCTAGTCCGGGCGTTGGAGAAGGCCGTCGAGCGGGCGGGAGGAGGAGCGTAGTGCGCATAAGCATAAACGTCAACGGTGAGGCGCGCGAGGCGGACGCGGAGCCGCGGTTGCTACTGGTCCACTTCGTCAGAGACGTGCTGGAATTGACGGGGACGCATTGGTCGTGTGACACGTCCAACTGCGGAGCGTGTACGGTGTGGTTGGATGGCGAGCCGGTCAAGTCGTGTACCGTGCTGGCCGTGCGCGCCAACGGGCACGAGGTCACGACCATCGAGGGGATCTGGAGCGGCACGGATCTTACGCCGATGCAGGAAGGATTCCGCCAGGAGCATGGCTTGCAATGCGGGTTCTGCACGCCCGGCATGATCCTCACGGCGACCGCGTTTCTGGAGAACAACCCGGACCCGACGGAGGCGGAGATCCGGGAAGCCATCTCAGGCAACCTCTGCCGCTGCACCGGCTACGAGAACATC
>JACDGB010000500.1 GCA_013815485.1 Rubrobacter sp. | reverse complement strand
GCAAAAGGAGCCGCTCCCGCAGCCGCTCGTCCTCCATCGCCTGCTCCATGACGATGCCGACCAGTTCGTCCTTCTCCCGCCCCTCCAGGTACTCCCGCACGTCGTCCATCGTGACGGGCTCCTCCGAAACCTCGCCCCCTTCCTCCAGCCAGGCCAACCCCACCGCCACGCAATGCTTGCAAAAAGCCCCGTCCATCCCCAGCGGACAGTCACAAGAGTAGGCGAGGCCATCCTCGGCCCACAAGCTCACGCGGTACTCTTCGGTCCCGGCGACCTTCGCCACGATTACCCCATCGTGCTCGACGAGCGAGTACACGTGCCCGCCGCGATGATAGCCTTCACCCCGCTCGAAGTATCGCTTCCCCGCCAGCCCGACCAAAGCATCGTGGGTCAAACTCTTGTCCAGCCCAGAACCCACCCGAGACCTCACCCGCTTTCTCGACGACGGCTTCGCCGATACTCTGTCGCCAACCGCACGGAAAGTGTACAACCTGTTGCCCGGTACCTCGAAATAGAGTCTGGGGAGAGCGGGTTCCCGGGGTTATTCTCATCATCGTCCGCGAGATTCCCGAGAAAGGGACCAGCCATCGAAGATACAGGATCGGCGGAGAACCCGGTGTTCACGGTAGGGCACTCCAACCATTCGGCGGAGAAGTTCATCCGCTTGTTAAAGAGATACGGGATCGAGATACTGATAGACACCCGTTCGCGTCCGTACTCCGGATACGCGCCGCGCTTCGACGCCCGCGCTCTCGAAGCGGCCCTTTTGAGGCAAGGCATCTCCTATCTCTTTCTCGGCGAGGAGCTTGGCGGGATGCCCGAAGGCGAGGAGTACTATGACACAAAGGGCCGGGTGGACTACGCGCTGGTCGGGCGTTCCCGGCCGTTCCTCGATGGTATAAGTAGGCTGGAGGGGGAGATCCGGACCCGCACGGTCGCCCTGCTTTGCAGCGAGGAAGACCCCGCCCGCTGCCACCGCAGGCTACTCGTCGGGCGGGCGCTGGAAGAGCGGGGGATCCCGCTGCGTCACGTCCGGGGCGATGGCAGTATTCGGACGGAGAGCGAGTTGGACGGCGGCCAGCCGGTCCTGTTCCCGGAAACGGAGGCGAGACCACGGAAGTCCATACGATCGGTTTCACGAAGAAGACGGCGCCCAAGTTCTTCGGAGCGTTGAAGGACGCTGGCATCGAACGTCTCATCGACGTACGGCTGAACAACGCATCCCAACTCGCCGGGTTCGCCAGGCGTGCCGACCTTCCATTCTTCCTAGAGGAGCTCTGCGGCGCGGAGTACCTCCACGAACCCAGGCTCGCCCCGACACGCGAGATCCTCGACGCCTACAGGAAGGGTAAAGAGGGGTGGCCGGGCTACGAGAGGGACTTCCTCGAACTTTTGCGGGAGCGCCGGGTCGAGGATGCCCTGGATCGGGACCTCTTCGAAGTTCCCACGGTGCTGCTGTGCAGCGAGGCCGGGCCGGAACATTGTCACCGCCGCCTGGTCCTCGAGTACCTGGACCGGGCCTGGGGCGGCATCCGGGCCGTTCACCTGTAGGAAACCGTGCAGATACTCGTAAACCACCTGACGCGGATGCAACCGGGGTACATCTGCGTGGCCGGCGTGGACGTGGACACGCTGCTCCACGTTCGCCCGGTCCTCCGCCGCGGCAGGCTCACCGCCGGCCTCATCAGACCCAACAGCGGCCCGTTGGACATCGGGTCCGTCGTGGACCTCGGCCCCACCACCTACGCCGGGCGACCTCCGGAGTTGGAGGACCACCGCTTCGATCCGGCAAGGACGAAGTGGCTCTTCGACTACGGCCCGGACGACTATTGGGAGTCTCTCACCCAGGTTGTGCAGGGGGATCTGATATCCATCTTCGGACCCGCGCTAGAGCTGTGGGACGAAAGCGGCACGGTCGAAGTCGGAGAGGGGCGCGCCTCGCTAGGATGTCTTGCGCCGGAGAAACAACCGTGGCTATACGTGGACTACCGGGGGACCGTTCGGATGGTCCTCGACTACCTGATGCCCTCGGTGGACCTATCGGTCAACGACCTGCGACTGTACGAGAGGGATCAGAAAACGCCCCGCC
>JACDGB010000499.1 GCA_013815485.1 Rubrobacter sp. | reverse complement strand
GGTTAAACTTCCGCTTCGCTCGTGTGTTTTTCAAATAAGCGCGCGAGTGATTCTTTTGAAGTCGCCCCGACGATCCGCTCCGCTTCCTTACCTTCGTGGAAGAGGATCAACGTCGGGATGCCTTTGATGCCGTATCGCTGCGACGTGGACGGGTTTTCATCTACATTGATCTTAACCACCGCAGCGCGCTCCCCGTACTGCTCGGCGACAGATTCAACTACCGGCGCCATCATCCGGCACGGCGCGCACCACGGCGCCCAGAAATCCACGATAACCGGCTTCTCGGACTTGAGGACGTCGCTCTCGAAAGTGGCGTCCGTTACTTCACCAACCGACATGAATAAGACCTCCATGCTCCAGAGTTCAGCAGTTACTCCAGGATTCTAGCACGCCCCGAACGAGGCTCCGCCAGGACCGCGCCCTTCTATACGGGACCCTGTTCGAGTATCGCGTCCCGCGTCTCCACGCGCACCTCTCCGGCGAGCTCCTCGGCCCGGCGAGCATCGAAGAGTCCGGCGCCCAGGGTCTCGGCGTTGGCCGCGGCGCACCCGGCAGCGAGACGCGCCGCGTCAACGGGGGCGAGGTCGCGGTGGAGCAGCCCGGCGAGGAGGCCGGCGAGGTAAGCGTCACCGCTGCCGATGGTCGAAACGGCCTCCACGCGAGGAGCGCGGGCGGAGATCACACCCCCCAAAAGACCTTCGGAGGAAGGCGCCGTCAGATAGGAATGGCCCTCGGGCGAGGTGATGCACGCGCCCCGAGCCCCGAGATCCGTGAGCCGCGCCAGGCCGCGGAAGAAATCCTCCTCCTCGATGAAGTCGAATCCTACGGCCCCTTCAGCCTCTTGCTGGTTCGGGCTGACGAGCGAAGGCTCCGCCTTGAGCGCCGCCCGCAACACCGTCGGGGTGGAGTCCACCACGGTGTAGAGGCCGCGTTCGCGGGCGCGGGAGACGAGGCCGGCCAGGAAATTGTCGTCCAGGTTCGGGGGGAAGCTCCCAGCGAAGACGACCGCCGTGGCGTACTCCATCAGGTGCTCCAGGCGCCGTATGAACTCCCTGGTCTCCGCCTGGCTCACCTCGGGTCCGTACTCGTTGATCTCGGTTTGCGCCCCGCTCGTGGGGTCCGCGATGGCCGTGGAGGTGCGGCTGCGGCCTTCTATCTCCACGAGGTCAAAGGGAATGGCCGCGTCCGAGAGACCGTCGCGGATGGCGTCGCCGTTGCGTCCGCCGGCGAACCCGGTAGCCAGCACCGGCACGCCCAGGGCACGCAGGCTGCGGGCCACGTTTATGCCTTTTCCACCAGCGAGCGTCACGCTCTGAGGGGCGCGGTGGCGCTGGCCGAGCGTCAGGTTCGGCACAACAAGGGTGCGGGCGACGGCGGCGTTCAGGGTGACGGTCAGGATCATGCCTATTTCCTACTTTCCCTTACTCGAAGAGTCCCTCGACGGTATACCATACCCGCTCTCCCAAAGAGGCTTTTTCGTAGCCTGTTCTCGCCACCAATGGGCTCTCCCCCACCCGCTCGCCATCCACCTTCGCGACGACCTTCCCGAGCCTCGTCCCCGGCTTCGCCGAAGGCGGCAACTTCTTCATTACATCCACCTCGCGCTCCACCTCGGACCCGCCATCCACAAGGCCCTCGATACTCTCGGCGGCCACCAGCTCGACGCTATCCTCCCGGCGAAAAGGCACACCGGCCCGCGCATACCGCCGCTCTTCCACGACGAGATTCCGGCGGTCATGGGCGGCGAAGCCGTGTTCCAGAAGCGCGATCGAGGACGCGAAGCGGTTCCGGCGGGCGTCGAGCATGACCGCCACGTATGACTCGTCCCCCGATGCGGCGGATGATACGAGACATTCTCCCGCGGCGGGCGTGGTCCCGGTCTTCACGCCGGTCGCGGGCGGGTAGGCGAAGAGCAATTCGTTGGTGTTAGTCAGCGGGATCCCGCGGTCTTGAGTGGTGATCTCCGCTCGCCTGGTCCCCACCATCTCGCGGAACTCGGGATGCTTCAAGGCCGCCCGCGTCATGGAGAGCAGGTCCCTGGCGCTTGAGTATTGGCCGCTATCGTCGAGGCCGACGGGGTTCTCGAAATG
>JACDGB010000133.1 GCA_013815485.1 Rubrobacter sp. | reverse complement strand
GGCGTACTTCCTGTATGTGGCGCAGCCGCAGCGGGCGGGCCAACTGGCGCGGAGTCTCTCGCCCTTGCACACGTTCTTGGATAAGGGCTGGTACTTCGACGCGCTGTATGGGGCGGTCTTTGTCAACGGCGCGAAGGCGCTGGCGCGTCTCACTCGCGGGTTCGACCGCCGCGCTCTGGGCGGATTGGTCGGCGGCGTCGGGCGCGGTGCGATGGGGACTGGCGGGTTCCTGCAGCGGTTTCAGACTGGTGGGGTGCAGAACTATGCGCTGTTTATTTTGTTTAGCGTGTTGGTGATCGGGCTTCTCGTCGGGGCCGTCGCGGGCGCGCAGTGGACGTTGCTTGTGGTGGCCTTGATCGCGGTGAGCACCATAGCCGCCTTCGCGGTTGGGGCGAAGCTATGATCACCACGATAACCCTCATCATCCCGCTGCTAGGCGCGATCCTCATGTTCTTCTTGCCGGACGATGTGCGCCTCGTACGCTACGCCGCGATGGCCGTCGCCGCCGTGCCGCTCGTGCTCGCGCTGTACATCTACTTCGCGTATGGGAGCGACCTCGGGGCGGCGTCCTTGACGCAGGAACTAGATTGGATCCCCTCTCTCGACATCGGTTACCGCGTCGGCCTGGACGGTCTCGGCTTCGGGATGTTCTTCCTCACGGCGCTGCTGACGCTCATCGCAACGGTTGCCTCGTGGGACATCCGGGAGAACGCACGACAGTACTTTGCGATGCTTTTCCTCGCGGAACTCGGGATGCTCGGGGTATTCGCGGCTCAGGATCTCATCCTGTTCTATGTTTTCTTCGAGATCACGCTGATACCGATGTATTTGATGGTTGGGATCTGGGGCGACGAGAACCGGAAAGCGTCGGCGATCAAATTCTTCATCTACACGTTTCTCGGAAGCACGACGATGCTCGCCGGCTTCCTCGCCCTGGGCGTGCTGGCGGGGACATTCTCCATCGAGGGTTTGAACGCGGGCGGAGGGCTCGGTCGCACGGCCCAGATCGCCATAGCCGCCCCGATCCTGTTCGGTTTACTAGTCAAGGTTCCGGCGGTGCCGCTGCATAGCTGGCTGCTCGACGTGTACGTCTCCAGCCCGACGAGCACGAACGTGGTGCTTTCTGGGATATTGCCGAAGCTGGGGACTTACGGGCTCATCAAGATCGCACTGCCACTTCTGCCGCAGGGCGTCGAACCGTACCTGCCCATCGTAGCGGCGCTCGGGGTCGTCAACATCATCTACGGCGCGTTCGTGGCGTTCTTGCAGCCGGACCTGAAGGCGCTGGTGGCGTACTCGTCCATTGGGACACTGGGCTTCATCTTGCTCGGGGCGGCTTCGGGTAACGCGGTTGGGGTGAACGGCGCGGTGTTGCAGCAGGTGACGCATGGGCTGTACTCCGCGCTTCTGTTCGTGCTGGTCGGGGTCATCGCATCCCGGACTGGGACGCGGCAGATCTCGGAGCTTGGCGGGCTCGCGGCCCGGATGCCGTGGGCCGGGGGATTGCTCGCGCTCGGTGCGCTGGCGGCTATGGGGCTGCCTGGTCTGGCGGTCTTCGTCTCGGAGTTCATGAGTATCATGGGCGGGTACACGGCGTTTCCGCTGGCCGGTATCTTCGCTTCGCTCGGGATTATTCTGAGCGCGATGTATTTGTTGTACATGCTGTCGCGGGTGATCTTCGGACCCATCGAACGTCCGGCCTACAAGGAAGTCACGGACGCGGATTCGATGGAGATGGCAGCGATAGTTCCGTTGGCGGCGTTGCTGGTGTTGTTTGGCATTTTGCCTGGAATCCTGATCGGGGTTCAGCAACCTGCGGTCGAGGCGGTCGTGACGGTTTTGGGAGGAGGATAGACGGTGGCCTATACGGGTGAGACGTTTCTCGGGCTCCTGCCGGAGTTGATCGCAACGGGGTTCCTGATCACGGTCCTCATGGTTGGGGTGTTCGCGGAACGCAGCGTCGGCTTAGTCGCCGCCCTCGCCGCGCTCGGAGCCCTGGCGACGTTCGCTGGCGCCGCGGTTTTGCTCGCGATCGGGTTCTCTGGGGAGTTCTTCGGTGGCGGCTATGTGGTGGACGGGTTCGCGTTGTACTTCAAGTTGATCGTGTCTGGTTCCGCGTTCTTCGCGGTGCTCGCGGCGGCCCGCTGGTCGGGCGGCACGGGCGACGCCGCCGAATACCTGATGCTCATATTGTCGGTCGTGGTTGGGGCGATGCTTCTGGTCTCGATGCGCGACCTCTTCGGCATCTTCCTGGCGCTGGAGCTTGCGACGATTCCCTCGTATGCGATGGTCGCTTTCGACCGGAATAGGCGAGAGAGCGCCGAGGGCGGTATGAAGTACCTCATCACGGGCGTTATAGCTTCTTCCATTTTGCTGTATGGGATGGTCCTGATCTACGGCGTCGCTGGATCGGCGCAACTCTCGGACATCGCGCAGACCTTCTCCGGGCAGCTCACGCCGGTAGCTTTGATCGGACTGGTGCTCCTCATCTCCGGGTTCGCCTTCAAGGTATCCGCCGCGCCATTCCATTTCTGGACGCCGGATGCCTACCAGGGCGCGCCCACGAGCGCGGCGGCCTTCCTTTCAGTCGCTCCAAAAGCGGCGACCTTCGGCGTGCTGCTGCGGATATTTCTCGAAGGGATGCCCGGCGCCGCCGCGACGTGGACGGTGGTGATGGCGTTCCTGGCGATAGTGACGATGTTCGTTGGAAACCTCTTCGCGCTGCGGCAGCGCAATGTCCGGCGGATGCTCGCTTACAGTTCGGTGGCGCACTCGGGGTACATCCTGGCGGCTTTCGCTGCGCTTCAGGGACAGGCGGTCCCAACGGCGGTGCAGGCTGTGCTGATCTACTCCGCAGCCTACGCCGTGATGAACATGGGCGCGTTCCTGGTCATAGACCTCGCCGGAGAGGAAGGCAAGGGCTACAACGGCCTGTTCCGCACCCGTCCGGGGCTCGCCATCTCGATGGGCGTCTTCATGACGGCTCTCGTGGGGCTGCCGCCGCTCTCGGGTTTCTTCGGCAAGGCGTGGGTCTTGCTGGCGGGCGCGCAGTCTGGCTCTGGGCTGGTGTACGTGGTAGTCGGGGCCGTGGTTGTGAACAGCGTCCTCTCGGTACCCTATTACTTCGGCATCATACGCAATATGTTTTTCGAGGAACCGGCTGGCGTCGTGGAGCAGGGAGAAGGAGGCTTCGCTGTGGAGTTCTCGGTGTATGCTCTGGCAGCGGCGACGGTGCTTTTCGCGCTGTTCGTCGGGCCGCTCGCGGCGTTGGCGCGGGCCTCGGGTCTGTTGTAAGCTGCGGCCTCTATGCAGGCTGTCATTCTAGTTGGTGGGTTGGGGACCCGGCTGCGGCCGATCACCTACGACATCCCGAAGGCGTTGGTTCCGCTTCGCAACCAGCCGTTTATCGGGTACATGATGGATATGCTACGCGCCGGGGGCGTGGATGGGGTCGTGCTCGCGATGGGCTACCTTCCGGATCAGATCCAGGACTACTTCGCCACTCGTGAGGATCTGAAAGACTTTCCCATAAACTACGCCGTGGAGGACCGGCCTCTGGGGACGGCGGGTGGGATCAAGAACGCGGAACGCTACCTGGACGGCGGGCCGCTGGTCGTGGTGAACGGGGACGTGCTCACGGGGACGGATCTCAGATCGGCGATAGAGTTGCACGAGTCCTCAGACTCGCTCGCCACCATCACCCTCACGAGCGTGGAGGACCCGACGGCGTACGGGTTGGTGGAGGTGGACCACGATATGGTGGTGCGCCGCTTCCTGGAGAAGCCCGCCGCCGCCGAGGTGACGACCAACCTGGTGAACGCCGGCATCTACGTCCTGGAGCCGGAGGTTTTGTGTCGCATCCCGGCGGGCCGGGAGGTCTCCATAGAGCGTGAGATCTTCCCCTATCTCCAGGCGCGAGGCAAGTTGCGGGCCCACGTCTCCAGCTCGTACTGGCGCGATATCGGGACGCCCCGGAGCTATCTGGCCGCCTCCCACGACGTGCTCTCCGGCGCGGTCGGCGCGCACGAGGGCTTCGAGTACCTCGACATAGACCCTTCGACCAAACGTGGCAAGAACGTCCGGCTTCTGCCGCCGGTCTCCGTGGCCGCGGGTTGCGAGATCGGGCATCTCGCAACCATCGGCGGACGGTCCTCCCTTGGCCGGAACTGCCGCGTGGGGGAGGGGGCCGTCGTCGAGGGAAGCATCCTGTTGGACGGGGCGGAGATCGAACCCGGCGCCGTCGTGCGGGGCTCGATCATCGGTCCCGGCGCACGAGTGGGACAGAAGGCTATCGTCCGCGGGCTCTCCGTGCTGGGCGCCGGTTGCGTGGTGGGCGAGAGCAACGTCCTCGACCAGGGTATCCACATAAACCCCGGCGTGGTCGTGCCGCCGCGCAGTCTGAGCTTTTAGAAGCTGATCAGCCTGTCAGATTTTGGACATCGCCGGTGATATTACGTCTGTGTTGCTGGCGAGGATCGTCCTTCTATTTAGCGGCCGCGAGGTTCTCGACCGCTATATCCAGCGGCAACCACAATCACTTTGCCGAAATGCCGACAAGCTGAAATGGTGACAAGCTCTCCCTGGATCGAAGCCTCCCGCCCGAAGACGCTTTCGGCGGCGGTGGCGCCAGTCCTCGTTGGAACGGCGGCGGCTTCGGCTTTCTCGGCCTGGCGTTTCGTGGGTGCGCTGGTGGTCGCGCTGGCAGTGCAAATTGGGGTGAACTACGCAAACGACTACTTCGATGGCGCGCGCGGCGTGGATACCGAAGCCCGCGTCGGGCCGCGTCGCGCCGTCGCGTCCGGGCTCGTCTCTCCGGCCCGGATGCGCTCCGCGATGTTGCTCGCCTTCGGGGTCGCCGCGCTGGCGGGAATTGCGCTCTCCGCGGTCGCGGGTTGGTGGCTCGTCGTCGTTGGTTTTGCCTGCTTCCTGGCGGCGCTTGGATACAGTGGCGGGTCTCGCCCGTATGCCTCCTCCGGGTTGGGCGAGGCTTTCGTGTTCGTGTTCTTCGGGCTCGTGGCGACGGCGGGCTCAGCGTACGTTCAGGACGAGCGGTTCTCCTGGCTCGCCGTCGTGGTGGCCGTGCCGGTCGGGATGCTCGCCGTGGCGATACTCGTCGCCAACAATTTGCGTGACATCGAGACCGACGCCAGCGCCGGAAAGCGCACCCTCGCCGTTCGGCTGGGAGACGCGGGCACCCGGAGGTTCTTCGTTTCGCTCGTTCTTGGTCCGTTCGTATGCGTGCCCGTCACTGCGGCCGTGGCAGGCAGTCTCTGGCCGCTCATCGCGTTGCTCGCTCTCGTTCTGGCGCCGGCGCCGGCGCGAGCGGCCTGGAGCGGCGTGAAGGGGCGGGCTCTGATCCCGGTCCTCGCCGGCGCCGCGAGGCTCCAGATCTCCTTCGGCCTGCTCCTCGCCGCTGGATTGCTTCTGGCGTAGAAGGGAGTTCATGCACCAACCATACGTGGACGCGCTGGCGGACCTCTTCTACCCGAGGCGTTGCGCCGCGTGCGACCGTCGGTCGAGCGACGTGCTCTGCCGGGGCTGCTTCGAGGCGCTGCCCAGAATAGAAGGCCCCCGCTGCGGACGGTGCGGGATGCCGACGGCCTTCGATGTCTATGTGTGCGACGCCTGCGCGAGCGAGGACTTCGGCTTCGAGTCGGCGCGGGCGCCCCTGATGTACGAGGGCGTGGGAAAAGAAGTCGTCCACGCCCTCAAATACCGCGGCTACCGGGCGGTCGTGGAGCGGTTGATGGCACCGCTGATGGTGGCGACGCTCGACGGCGAGAGCCGCTTCGATGCCGTGATGTTCGTCCCGCTGCACCGGTCCCGGTTGCGCAAAAGGGGCTTCAACCAGGCAGAGATCATGGCGAAAGCCGTAGCAAAAGTGATAAACGCGCCCCTCTCGGCTAGAATGGAGG
>JACDGB010000008.1 GCA_013815485.1 Rubrobacter sp. | reverse complement strand
ATCGAAGGTTATCTCCTCTACCAGATGTCCGGGTGGAAGGAGGGATGGGAGCCGGGGCGCGAATTGCAGGCCAGGGAGCTGGTAGCGTCTACGCCTCGGGCGCGGGAGGCTTTGGTCTCCTTCATGGCCGCCCTGGACCCGATGGCCTTCGAGATAAAATGCGCGACCCCGCGCGGCGAACCGCTCCATCCGTTCCTGACGAACTCCTATGTCAAGGCGGAGATCGAACCCGAGTTCATGCTCCGTCTCGTTGACGTGGAGGGCGCGCTCGGCTACTTGAGCCGCGAGACTGGCTCCTCGCTCGTCCTCGAAGTCTCAGACGACGGGATCCCGGAGAACGCCGGAGAGTACACCGTCGGGGACGGAAGCGTGAAACGCGGCGCCCACTCAGAGCATCGCGTCTCCCTCGACGCGCGCCAGCTCGCCCAACTTTACGCCGGGTACCTGTCCTCTGGCCGACTCGCGGAGCATGGGCTCATCCATCCTGATTCGCTGGAGGCGTTAGAGCGGCTGGAGGCAATGTTCCCCGCCGGGGACCCGTGGGTGTTCGGCCCCGACCATTTTTGAGGTTCCTCGCAGCCGTCGCTGTAAACTGTGGATGGCTGGATGGAGAGTCTCCATCCGGGTAAAAGCTGAAAGCTTCGACCGAAGGGAGGCCACATGAAGACCACGGGCACGGTGGGATACGCGGCCATGTTCGAGCAGTTCCATCCCACGGACCTCTTGAATTGGAGCAAGGCCGCCGAGGACAACGGTTTCACCTCTGTGATGGCCTCTGACCACTTCCACCCCTGGACCCCGGAACAGGGCGAGAGCGCCTTCGTGTGGTCCTGGATGGGCGCCCTCGGGGCGACCACGAACCTCCGCTTCGGCACGGGCGTCACGCCGCCAGGCTTCCGCTATCATCCCGCGATCATCGCTCAAGGAGCGGCGACGCTCGAAGCCATGTACCCAGGGCGTTTCTGGCTTGGGCTCGGGGCGGGCGAGGCACTCAACGAGCACGTCGTCGGCCGCTACTGGCCCGAGGCCCCGACACGTTTGCGAATCCTCATGGAGTCAATCGAGGTCATTCGCAGGCTCTTCTCCGGCAAGAAGGTCAAGTATGCGGGGGAGCACATCACGCTGGAGAGCGCGCAGCTATACACCATGCCCGACACGCCGCCTCCCATCTATGTGGCGACCGCCGGGCCTATTCAGAGCAAGCGCACAGGCAAGCACTGTGACGGCATCATCACCGTCGGCGCTCCTGACGAGAAGATAAAGAATCTCATGGACAAGTTCGAGGAGGGTGCCCGCGAAGCAGACAAAGACCCGAGTACGATGCCAAGAATGATCCAACTCCACGTCTCTTGGGCCGAGGATCAACAACAGGCAGAAGAGCAAGCCGTCAAAGAATGGCCCAACGGCGGGATGCCTTTTCCCAAAGGAGACATCCGCAACCCCGAGGACTTCGCGGCGATGGCGAAACAGGTGACGATCAAGAACTTCGAGAACCGCGTCCTCACCAGCGCCGACCTCGACGAGCACCTCGACCACATCCAGCACTACGTGGATCTCGGCTTCGACGAAGTCTACGTCCACAACGTCGGACGGAATCAGGGAGAGTTCATCCGCGCCTACGGAGAGCGTGTAATCCCCAAGTTGCGCTGGCCGAAGGGATAGCGACTGCGGCGGATATAATGCGGGAGAGCATGGATTGGCGAGATCACATACATTCGGACCCCGAGATCCTATCCAGCAGGCTGGTCGTCAAAGGGACGCGGCTCTGCGTGGATTTTTGCTCGATCTCCTCGCCAACGGCTGGACCGAAGAACAGCTTCTCGGCAGTTATCTCAGCCTCACGCGAGACTCCTTGAGGGCGGTGTTCGCATTCGCCGCCGAATCCACCCGCGGCGAACGCGCCTTCGAGTTGTGCCGCTGAGGTAACCGCTCAGGCACGGCTCATCGCCAAGAGAATATGTCTCCGTTATATCTCTCGGCGCGCCGGTTCAAGTCCTGGCAGGCTGTCGATGCTTTGGGTGTTTTTGAGCACCCTGTATTCGGCCATCTTCTCGGGACCTTTTCGTCCGGCGGAGGTCAGCAATTGGTCGCGGGGGCCGACGAGGTCCATGCGCGGCACGCCGAACCCGCACGAGCTCGCAACCCGGCTCACGGTTACGTCCACTATCGCCCTCTCGCCTGGCAGGTCGGGGAAGCGGGGACGCAACTCGCCGTATCCTTCGTTGCCGGGCTCGCGCACATCGCCGCGACCGTAGAGGCGCAGTATCTCGGGCAGCCTGTCAAAGGCGCAGAACATCAGCGTGATCCTTCCGTCGGCCCGCAGGTGGGCTATGGTCTCGACGCCGCTGCCGGTGAGATCCAGCCACGCCACCCGATTCGGCCCCAGCACCCTGAATGTGTCCAGCCCACGTGGGGAGACGTTGACGTGTGACTCGGGAGCTGCGGTGGCGACGAAGAACATCGGCTGCTCCTCGATCCAGCGTGTCTGCTCGCCACTGATACTGTCGTAGACTTTGCCCATCGGTCTGCTCCTCCTTTTGTCGCCCTGGCGCGACCTCTTGATCCGGTAAAGATTGTACGTCCGACCTATGGCGGGACGCGCCTCTGTCTGCCAATATTGTGACATTTCTTGGCGGCCCGAAGACGAAGGAGGACGGATTTGGAATCTGAAGGAAACCTCAGGGGCGGGGCTCTCTCCACGCTGGAGGCGATGGTCGTCTCGATGGGCTTCATGGCGCCATCGGTGGCGATGTTCTTCAATACGCCGTTCATCGCAGGCTTCGCGGGCGCTGCGATGCCGCTTGCGATGCTGCTCTCGTTCGCGGCGGTCTTTCTGGTGGCCCTGGGTTTCTCGCAGCTTGCCAGGAGGACTACCTCGGCGGGGAGCGTCTATGCGTTCGTCTCCGACGCCATAAACCCCAGGACCGGCTTCATGGGGATGTGGTTCTTTATCATCGGCTACGGTATCTTCGAGGCGGCGACGTACTCTATATTCGCCTCGTTCTCCAGCGAGTTGATGGACCGCACCTTCGGCATAGCGGTGCCCTGGGTCATCCCTTTCCTCTTCATCGCGGGGCTGGTCTACGGGCTCTCGGTGCTGGGGGTCACGCAGTCCGTCCGGGGAGGGCTCATCTTTCTCGGATACGAGATCGTAATAGTCACCATCATGCTGCTCGCGGTGATATTTCAGGGCGGGGCGGAGGGAAACACGCTCTCGGTATTCAGCCCGGCGACCGGAAGCGGCATCGGCGGGGTGTTCCTGGGCATGATCTTCGGGATAATGTCCTTCGTCGGGTGGAAGGCGGCGGCCTCTCTGGGCGAGGAGACGCGCGACCCCCACACGAGCATCCCCCGTGCCCTGCTCGGGGCCGTGGCGATCATCGGCCTCTACTACGTCTTCGTGACCTACGCGGCGACCATCGGCTTCGGCCCGAGCAACATGGACCGGTTCGCCGGAGACACCGCCTGGTTCGATACCCTGACCCGCGAATACCTCGGGGTTGGCTGGGCCCCGTTCGTCGGCATCGCCGCCCTCACCGGAGCCATCGCCTCCGCCATCGGCATCCACGGCGCCACCGTCCGCCTTCTATACTCGCTCGGGCGCGACGGAGTATTGCCACGAGCACTCGCAAAAGTGCATCCTACCCGCCATTCTCCCTACGTCGCCGCAAGCGTTCAGGGCGGCTTCTCCGTGGTGCTTGGGCTCGTCTTCGGGTATCTGGTCTTCGGCGCTCCCGCCGATACCTATGGATACTTCGGGGGGCTTGGGACGCTCGCGGTTCTCATCGTCTACATCTTCATAAACGTCTCGGTCTTCCTGTACTTCTTCAGGAAAGAGCGGGAGAACTTCTCGGTCCTCAGACACGCGATCATCCCACTTGTCGCCACGGCGGCGGTGTGTCTGCCGATATACGGGCTCATCTATCCGGTGCCAGACCCGCCGTTCAATCTGTGGCCGTACCTCATAGCCGCCTGGGCACTGATCGGTCTAATATTCCTCTTCTTCATCTCCCGACGCCGCCCCGATCTACTCGAAGCAATGGGCCGCGCCTTCTCGGAACCCGGCGACGAGCCAGACACAGCGCAGGAAAACGTCAGGGGAACCACCCGCCCCACCAGCCAGAGGCCCGCCGAGTAACGAGAAGCGAACCGGGCAAAGGGTTCGCTGCATTGGCGATCCAGAAGTCACAGCGTTCTTCACGAATCGCCTTTCTGTATAATGCCGCGCTATTCCAGAGCCAGCGGAGGAGGGGCTGTCTATGTCGGTAGCTAGCGGCGGAGCATTGGGGCGATTCCTGGATGGCGTGGAGCGGGCCGGGAACAGGCTGCCGCATCCGTTTTTGATCTTCGTCTATCTGGCGCTGTTCATCGTGGTGCTCTCGTGGGTCGTGAGCCTTTTCGGGGTTACGGTCGAAGACCCTGCTTCGGGGGAGCGGATAGCCGTCGAGAGTTTGATCTCCCGCGACGGCATCGAGTACATGCTGACCTCGGCGGTGACGAACTTCGCGGAGTTCCCGCCGCTTGGGACGGTACTTACGATCATCCTCGGCATCGGCCTTGCTCAGAGCGTCGGGACCCTCAACGCCGGGACGGGCCGCAACGTCATCCCCGACCGCGCCGAAATGCAGATAGAGACTCGCGGCGCCACGGAAGACCTCGACGCCTCCGAGGCTGAGATGGAGGTCGTCGGACGGGGGATAAGCGCCGTCTGCGACGAGGAATGGCCCGGCATCGTCGAGGAGGCGTGTGGAGGCGCGAAGTTCGTCCGGCGCGTGTTGCCGGAGGCATCCATCGGCGGCTCCGAGGACGCGACGGTCATAATGCGGCGCGTGCGGGAGCGCGGCGGGATGGCGACGTACATGATCTTCGGCAGCCCGCTCGCGGCGGGCCATCACAACCCCGCATTCGACTGGGAGGAGGAAGCTATCCTCGTCGGCGTGGAGGCGTTGGCCCGGACGATACGGCGTCTTTGCGCGGCGTAGCGGCGAGACCTATACTGACCTTCCGAAAGCGGGAATCGCACGGTGGGGAGGGGATCATGCTACGGAGGGACAAGCCCGGCGCGTTCTCCCTCGGGGATCTCTTTCCGTGGGGCTATAGTCGGCTTCGGCGCGATCGTTCATAGTGCGGGAGGCCAGGCCGATTTCCTGGACTAGAGAGGAGCGGGAGTTGAGCAGGATACTCTTTTCCGGCGGGACTGTGGTCACCGCCGATGGCAGCTACCTGGCGGACGTGCTGGTCGAGGATGATCAGGTACGAGCCATCGGCGCGAACCTCGGCGGGGGCGATGCCGAAGTGGTTGACGCCTCGGGCAAGCTGGTGATGCCGGGCTTCATAGATGGACACACTCACATGGCGATGCCCTTCGGGGGGACCGTCTCCGCCGACGACTGGGCGAGCGGCACCGCGGCGGCCGTCGCTGGCGGCACGACGACCATCGTGGATTTCTCTTTGCAGGACGTGGATGGCAACCTCTCAGGCGCCATTGATGCCTGGACTCAGAAGGCCGAGGGCAAGGCGCTCATAGACTACGGTTTCCACGTCGCCATAACCAATCTGACGCAGGAGATCAAAGCGGAGATCCCGAACCTTCCGGAACGGGGCGTCTCTTCCATCAAGATCTTCATGGCGTACAAGGGCACGCCACTCTACACCGAGGACGACGACCTGTTCGAGGCCATGCAGATAGCCCGCGATGCCGGTGTCCTCGTCATGGTCCACGCCGAGAACGGCGACGTAATAAGCAAGCTCCAGGAACAGGCTCTCGCTCGCGGCGACACCGCCCCGCGCTTTCACGCCCTCACCCGTCCGCCGGAGGTCGAGGCGGAGGCCACGAACCGGGCCATCCAGCTCGCCGAGATAGCCGGCGCGCCACTGCTCGTCGTCCACGTCTCCTGCGCTGCGGCGCTTGAGGAGGTCCACCGGGCGCACGAGCTGGGACAGAACGTGTACGCGGAGACCTGTCCGCAGTACTTCGCCTTCTCCTACGAGGACTTGGCGCGTGAGGGGTTCGAGGGCGCGAAGTACGTCTGCTCACCGCCATTGAGGCGCGAATGGAACCGGGAGGCGCTGTGGCGGGGGTTGCAGATCGGGGACCTGCAAATATTCGGCTCCGACCACTGCGCCTTCAACTACGAGGGACAGAAAGAGTTGGGCCGCGACGACTTCACCTTGATCCCCAACGGCCTCCCTGGCGCTGAGGAACGGGCGATGACGCTCTGGAAGCTCGGGGTGAGCGAGGGCCACCTCTCCGAGAACCAGTTCGTCTCGGTACTCTCGACCAACCAGGCGAAGATCCACGGCATGTACCCGCGCAAGGGAGCCCTGATCCCCGGTGCGGACGCCGACATCGTTCTCTGGGACCCGGAACTGGAGATCACCGCCACGGTGGAGAATCGTCACGGCAATGTGGACTACACGCCATACGAGGGGATGACGTTTACTGGCGGCCCGGCCTCCGTGTACGTGCGCGGCAACCTCGTGTACCGGGATGGCGAGGTGGTCGGTGAGCATGGTTCCGGGCGGTTCATCGAGCGGAGCTTCGAGGCGCCCCTTATGGAGGCGCGGATGTGAGCGTGGCCGGGTCTGCGGCGCATACGAGCCGCTCGTCGTGATGAGTATATTGGAAGGCGGGTATGTGGCATGAATCCAGAAGAATTGGCGGCCAGACACAGAGCGGTTTTGCCGGAGTGGATCTCCCTGAACTACGAGCGCCCGGTGGAGTTGGTGCGCGGCGAGGGATTCAGGGTCTGGGACTCGGAGGGCAACGAGTATCTGGACTTCTTCGGCGGCATAGTGACGACCATCAGCGGACATGCGGTGCCGGAGATCTCGGAGGCCGTCAAAGCGCAGGCTGACAAGATCTTCCACTCCTCGACGCTGTATTTGATCGAGAACCAGGTCAAGCTCGCCGAGAAGCTGGTCGAACTCGCTCCCATCTCGGGCGATAAAAAGGTCTTCTTCGTCGGCAGTGGCTCGGAGGCGAACGAGGCGGCCTTGCTGTTTGCGACGCACTACAGGGGCTCTAGCGAGATCATCGCCCTGCGCGGCTCTTACCACGGTGGCTCGTTTGGGACGATGGGGATCACTGGTCAGGGCTCCTGGCGGGCGACGCCCCGCTCCGCCCTCGACGTGAGCTACGCAATGACCCCGCACCGCTCGTATAGTCCAATATACCGTCAGTTCGAGGACGCTGAGGAGTTCGCCCGGGCGTGCGCCGAAGATGTCCGGAACCTCATAGAGACTTCCACCACGGGCCACGTCGCGGCGTTCATCGCCGAACCGATACAGGGCGTCGGCGGCTTCATAGAGCTTCCGCCGGCGTACCTCTCACGGGTAAAAGAAATTCTGGACGAGCACGGCATCCTGTTCATCTCCGACGAGGTGCAGACGGCGTTCGGGCGCACGGGATCCCACTTCTGGGGCATCGAGCAATCCGGGGTGGAGCCGGACCTCGTCACGATGGCGAAGGGTCTTGGGAACGGCCTCTCAATCGGCGCGGTGATGGGTCGGGCCGATATCGTGGACTCGCTCTCCCCGAAACTCCACATCTCCACCTTCGGCGGCAACCACGTCTCCAGCGCCGGCGCGCTGGCGAACATCGAGTTCATCCTGGAGAACGACCTGCAACGCAATGCGGATGAGGTCGGCGGTTACCTGAAGGACCGTCTCGTGAAGATGTCCGAACGCAACCCGATGGCCGGGGAGGTGCGCGGTCGTGGGCTGATGCTCGCCATCGAACTTACCGGGCCGGATGGAGAGCCGGACCCGAGGGCGGCGGCCAGGTTCATGGAGGCGTGCCGGGAACGTGGCGTGCTGGTCGGGAAGGGCGGTTTGAAGGCGAACACCATCCGCATCTCGCCTCCGCTCACCATCACCCACGAGGCCGCCACGCAAGCCGCGAACGTCTTCGAGGAGGCTCTCGCCGAGGTGGGTACGCGGGAGAAGGTCGGCTGATGCAGGCCGAAGGGGTGGACGCCCGCCGCGCCGTCGAGGAGTTGAAGGAGCTTGCCGAACTCACCGGCGGCCCGGACGGTGCGCGTCGCGTAGCCTGGACGGAGACATGGAAAGAGGCCCGAGAATGGCTGACGAATAAGTTATCGGAGATAGATGGCATCTCGGAGATCGAGACTGATGAGGCCGGCAACATCTGGGCCACGGCTCCCGGCGACTCCGAGAGGGCCGTCCTGATCGGCGGGCACATGGATTCCGTGCCGAATGGCGGTTGGCTGGATGGGGCCTTGAATGTGATCGGGGGGCTCGAAGTCATACGCGTCCTCGCTCCGCGACAACGCCCCGTCACCCTGCGCCTTGTGGATTGGGCTGACGAGGAAGGTGCCCGCTTCGGACGAAGCCTCTTCGGATCAGGGGCCGCCGCCGGCGCGCTCAAACCCGATGATGTGCGGAACCTCAAAGACAAAGACGGCGTGACGCTGCCGGACGCGCTGCGGAAGCATGGCGTGAACCTCGACCGGGTGAACGAGGCTGGTCGTCAGTTGGAGAACGCGGTGGCGTACCTGGAGCTTCACATCGAGCAAGGCCCGGTGTTGGAGCGGATGGACCTCCCGCTCGGCGTCGTGCTCGGCACCTTCGGGGTCGAGCGGCACGCCGTTCGTTTCACGGGACAACATGCCCACTCCGGCTCCACGCCGATGGACGTGCGCCGTGATGCCTTCATTGCGGCGGCCCGATCCGCTATCGAGTTCCGGGACGACGCCGCTCGCCGCGACGACGTGCGGGCCACGACCGGGTTCGTGAATGTCAGCCCGGCCATCGTGACGGCCTTCAACGGGTGGTGCGAGATGTCCCTCGACCAGCGCGCCCTCGACGCGGACGTGCTGGCGGAGATGCTCGCGGCAGCCAAAGAAAACTCCGAGCGCATCGCCGACGAGGAAGGCGTCTCCATCGAATGGGAGCGGTTGTGGCGCATAGAGCCCATCCCGTTCGATGGCGCCTTGATCGAACTGGCAGATGAGGCGATCACCGAAATAGCCGGCAGATCCCACCGCCTGCCGAGCGGGCCGCTGCACGACGCGGCGGAGATGGCGCGCCTTATGCCAACGGTGATGCTCTTCGTGAAAAGCTTGCGGGGTCTCAGCCACACGACGGACGAGGACACGCCGGAGGAGGATATCGAGATGAGCGTGCGGGCGCTTCACCGGCTCGCGGAGAAGACGATGGAGCGGGCGGCGAGTTGAGGAGGCTTTCCCGTGGCGAATGAGAGAAGGATGATCCTTCCGAACGAAGGCGAGGTCGTCTTGCGGGGCAGTTTCGGGGTCGTGGGCAAGGTTTCGGGAGAGGAGACGGGAGGCGCGTATTCGATGGTCGAGCATCCGCTGGAGCCGAGGGTTCTGGCCGGTCCACCGCACACGCACGAGAACGAGGATGAGGTTTCGTTCGTGATCGAGGGCGAGGTCGGGGTGATGGTCGGCGAGGAGGAGTTCGTGGCCGGGCCGGGAGCTTACGTCATAAAGCCTCGTGGCGTTCCCCACGCCTTCTGGAACGCGGGGCCGGAGAGAGCGCGAATACTGGAGATCATCTCCCCGGCGGGCTTCGAGAGATACTTCGAGGATCTGGCGGAGGTCCTCTCCTCGACGCCGCCAGGCGGGCCGCCGGATTTGGGGAGGATCTCCGGGGTCGCCGCCAGATACAGCCTGACCTTCCACATGGAGCGAGTTCCGGAGCTCATGGAGCGGCACGGCGTGGAGTTGCGGTAAAGGGCGGCAAAGAAGTAGCCGTCAGCGAAACCAGAATGCTGACAAGCTGACCAGCGCGACCGAAGGGAGAACTCATGCAGCGGGACGAATATCGGGACCTGGCGATCAACGACCCGGCGGAGCTGGCGCGCATAAGGGCGGAGGTCAGCGCGTCGCCGCTTTACAACAACGACCTCGCGCCGACAGAGCCAGAAGAGCGCACCTGGACGACGTACAACATCGCGGCGCTCTGGATCGGGATGTCCATAGTCATCACCACTTACCTGCTGGCCTCCGGCCTCATAGCCGCCGGCATGAACTGGTGGCAGGCGCTCCTGACCATCTCGCTGGGGAACGTGATCGTCCTGGTCCCCATGCTCCTCAATGCCCACGCGGGAACGAAGTACGGCGTCCCATTCCCGGTCTTTGTCCGGGCCTCCTTCGGGGTGCGCGGGGCAAACTTCGCGGCGATGGCCCGCGCCCTGGTGGCCTGCGGCTGGTTCGGCATCCAGACCTGGCTCGGCGGTGTCGCCCTCGATGTCCTGACGACCGCCGCGTGGGGCGGCTGGGCGAATATCCCGAACCACGCTTTCATAGCCTTCTTCGTATTCTGGGCGATACAGGTCGTCATCATCCTGACCGGCATCGAGGGTGTGAAGGTTTTCGAGTCGCTCTCCGCGCCGCTCCTGATCGGGGGCAGCATCGCGCTTCTCATCTGGGGATTCGTGGCCGGCGGCGGCATCAGCAACGTGTTCTCCACATCGGCGCAGTTACAGCAAGGCAACGCGCCGTTCTGGGCTCTCTTCTGGCCGTCGCTGGCGGCGAACGTGGGGTATTGGATCACGCTGTCCCTCAACATCCCGGATTTCACTCGCTACGCGAAGAGCCAGCGTTCGCAAGTCGTCGGACAGGCTATCGGGCTTCCCCTGACGATGACGGCGTTTTCCTTCATCGGCATCGCGGTCACGGCTGCGACCATCGTGGTATTCGACGAGGCCATATGGGACCCGGTGACGCTCGTCACGCGCCTCACCGGCGACATCCCGGCGCTTTTGATCCTCGCCATGTTCGTGATCGCAATAGCCCAGATCTCCACTAACATGGCGGCGAACGTGGTCTCCCCGTCCTTCGACTTCTCGAACCTGGCGCCGAAGTACATCTCGTTTCGGATGGGGGGCATGATCACGGCGGTCATCGGCATCCTCTCGTTCCCGTGGCTGCTCCTGGAGACGGTCGGCGCATACATCTTCACCTGGCTCGTGGGCTACGGCAGCCTCCTCGGGGCCATCGGGGCCGTGATGATCGTGGACTACTGGATCGTGCGCCGCCGCCAACTCGACCTCGCCGACCTCTACAAACTGGATGGCCGCTACGCCTACTCCGGCGGCTGGAACTGGCGGGCGATTACCGCCGTCTTCATCGGCGTCGTCCCCGTGCTGCCGGGCTTCTTCAAGGCCGCCACCGATCCCAAGTTCACCGGTGTCTTTCAGGACCCGACGTTCATCGAGAGCCTCTACAACTACGGCCTGTTCTTCACCTTCGGCGTGACTGCCGTGATGTATCTGATCTTCTCCATGATCGGGGGCCGCGCCACCGAGCCAGCCACCGAGCCAGCCCGCGAGTCGAGCGAAGAGCCGGAGACGGCGTAGGGTTTGCCTATGCCTGACGCGGCCACGTTCGGGGTCTTCGTCGCGGCCTCGCCGATGCTGGACCCAGGCCCGGCGGCCTTCTATATTTGACGGGCTATGTACGGAGTTCCGCAGGTGGTGGCACAGGCGAGCGTAGAGAGAGGCAGGGAACATGGACTTCGGCGTCACCCTCCAGACTAATCCACCGGCGCAGCGTGTCATTGAATTGACACAACGAGCTGAACGGTTCGGGTTCACGCACGCCTGGACCTTTGATTCTCATGTGCTGTGGCAGGAGCCGTATGTGATCCACACCCGGATGCTCGCGGCGACCGAGAAGATCATTGTGGGTCCGTTCGTGACCAACCCGGTGAGCCGGGACCCTTCCGTGACGGCCTCGACCTTCGCCACGCTCAACGACATGTTCGGAAACCGCACCATCTGCGGCATCGGGCGCGGTGATTCGGTGGTGCGGGTCTTGGGGCGCAAGCCGACCACGCTGCGGCAGTTGGAGGAGGCGATGCGCGTCATCAAGGATTTGGCTGAGGGACGGGAGGTGGACTACGGTGGGACGAAGGTCCGCATCCCGTGGGTCAGGGACGGCAAGCTCGACGTGTGGATGGCCGGCTACGGGCCGAAGGCTCTCAGCCTCACGGGGCAGGTGGCCGATGGGTTTATCCTCCAGCTTGCCGATCCCGTCATCCTCGATTGGACCATGCGCCACGTTCACGACGCCGCCAGGGAAGCTGGCCGGGATCCCAAAGATATAAAAGTCTGCGTCGCCGCTCCGGCATACGTCGGCGGCGACCTTGCGTATGCGCGAGATCAGTGCCGGTGGTTCGGGGGGATGGTCGGCAACCACGTCGTGGATTTAGTCGCCCGCTACGGCGAGGACAGCGAGGTTCCACACGCGCTCACCGACTACATAAAGGAGCGGCAACAAAGCTACGATTACAGCCGTCATGGTCAGGCTGGCAACTCGAGCACCGACTTCGTGCCGGATGGGATCGTGGACCGATTTTGCGTCCTCGGCACGGTCGAGGATCACATAAAGAAGCTCACGGAGCTAAAGGACCTCGGCGTGGACCAGTTCAACATCTACCTCATGCACGACGCGATGGACGAGACGCTCGACGCTTACGGGGAGGAGATCATACCGGCTCTGAAGGCTAAATCCACGGCATAGGATGGGCGATGGGTTCGGCCCGAAAGATTCCGCGCTCGCGCCGGACGGGCACAAGTTATTCACGGGCTCTTGTCGAAATGGTCCGGCAAATAGAGTCTGGCGCTGACGATCAAAGTCATTGGCGGCCCGATGATGTTCCCCTCAAGTAGTGGATCTCTTCGACCAGGATCGGCCTGTGGTAAATCCGTCTAGTGCATGTCCTCCGACTATTCGACTGCCTTCACGTAGTAGCCCTTCGTGTTTGGCGGGCCGTAGATGTAGCCCATGTAGTACGCGCCGTCGGGGGTGTTGAAGATCAGGGCCGCGCCGTTGTAGTCGAATACGTCCTGCGTGTCGGTGAACTCGACCGAGATTGCATCGTAGCCAGCGTACTTTGCCTTGAGGTCGCGGGCGATGACTTCGTAGTCAGCCTCGGTCCTGGCGCGAGTGTCCACGAGCAGCCGGACAGCGTGCGCGCCGTTCCGGTCGGCGGGCTCCCGCTCCAGAACTTCGTACTCCGGGATGCTGGTTTTGTCTGGCCGCTCGAAGCTGCCTATCCGGATCTCCGATATGTTCACGATTCCCGTCCCATCGCCGGAGATCGCTGGCCCCGACGCCCGCTCCACCTCCGCTATGGCCGGGACCGCTCGTAGCTCCGGCGTATGGACTACGCTGATGCGTTCCTCGCTGGCGCACGCGGTCGAGAAGACGGAAGCCACGGCGAACAGGACCAAGATCCGGATTGAGACACGGCGCAAAGCAGCTTCTCCTTCTCGCTGGAGTAGGGATTATAGCCGCCACCGGTTATCATCCCGCTGAGAGATGTTCCACGGAAAGGCCGAAACACGAAAAGAGCCAGAGTCTATTTTGGACTCCGGCTCTTTGGTTCTCCGCCGCAGGCGAGAGTGAGGCTCTTTATCCGCCCGGTCCCCTGTATGTTATCTCGCCCGCCTTGCGCAGCGAATCGAGAGTATCCTCGACGGTGACCAGCAGGGTCGTTTTGGTCGTTTTCATGTGGCCCGCTGCGTTGACGGCCAGCATGATGGTCGTAACGGTGGACTCGTCGGGGGCTTCGTGGATCGCCACCCCATCGTACTCGCCGAAGCTGTAGTAGAAGGAGACCAGCCGTCCTCCCATGCTTTCCGACAGCGCGCTGATGGCTGCGCTCCGGTCCTCCGGGTTCCTCGCGAGCGCCGCCCACGCCTCGGAGGTGTAGCTGAACTGCGTCATGTAGAGAGCCATCTCTACTTCTCCTTTCTCCCGCTTCCCAAGCGGGTTGGCCTTTACCTGCTTGCATGATGCGCTTCTGCAAAGCCCCGCGCATCCCTCATTTGAGTGATTTTTGCCGTTGCGAGCAGGGTGCGAAATAGTTGCAATCGGGGGTCGCGGAGCTATCTAGCTTGCGGAATGTAATAGAATACAGATGTTGGATCTCATATTTCAGAGGAGTGTTTGGGATGTCGGATAGAAGATACGATGTGGTGATAGTGGGTTCCGGCCCGGCAGGTTACACGGCGGCGCTGTACGCGGCGCGGGCGAACCTGAAGACGCTGGTGTTTCAGGGCTTCGAGCTTGGCGGGCAGCTCATGCTCACCTCGGACGTGGAGAACTATCCTGGCTACCGCGATGGCGTGATGGGTCCTGACATGATGGACGACTTCGAGGCCCAGGCCGCGCGCTTCGGGGCGGAGATGCGTTCTGAGAACGTCGAGCGGGTGGACCTCTCCGAGTGGCCTTTCCGGCTGTGGTCCGAGGACGAAGAAGAGCCGGTGCTCGCCAACTCGGTCATCATCGCCACGGGCGCGAAGGCGAAGTGGCTCGGGCTCGAAGGCGAGCAGCGTCTGATGGGCAAGGGCGTGAGCGGGTGCGCCACCTGCGACGCCTTCTTCTACAAGGGCAAGAAGGTCGCTGTCGTGGGCGGGGGCGACACGGCGATGGAGGAGGCGAGCGTACTCGCCAAGTTCGCTGATGAGGTTGTGCTCATCCACCGCCGTGAGGAGTTCCGGGCGTCCAAGATCATGCTGGAGAGGGCCAGGAACAACCCCAAGATCACCTTCCTCACCGGCACTGTGATCGAAGACATCCTGGGCGAAAACACCGTCGAGGGCGTCCGGGTGAAGGAC
>JACDGB010000498.1 GCA_013815485.1 Rubrobacter sp. | reverse complement strand
ATGCTCATCTCCTCGAAGAGGATCTCGCCGAGCTGCTTCGGCGAGCCGATGTTGAACTCGTGGCCGACCTCTTCGTAGATGCGGGCCTCGAGGTCGCTTATGCGCTCTACGAGATCCTCGCCGATCTCTTCGAGGGCGACGCGGTCCACGGGCATCCCGACGTCCTCGACCTCCCCGAGCACGTCAGCCAGCGGCAGCTCGACGTCGTAGTAGAGCCGGGCGAGCCCCATCTCCTCCATCTCCGACTGAAGCCGCGGGGAGAGCGCGAAGATCAAAGCCGCACGCCGTGCCGCCGCCTCGATCTCCCGATCCTCATGGTCCACATCGACCTCGGCCAGCCCCCGCTCCCCGGCCAACGCCTCCAGCTCGTAGCTGCCGAGCCCCGGCTTGACCAGGTATGCGGCCAGGAACGTGTCGAACCCGGCACCCCGCACCCCGAGCTTCTTGGCGTCGTGAACCTTCAGCGGCACGTCCGGCACCCCGTCGACGATCCGCACCTCCCCCTCCGAGACGGCCACGCACCAGCGCCCGCCCTCCCCAACCGGCGCCGCCGCGACCGGCTCGAACGACAGCTCCACCGGCTCCTCCGAGACACTAACCTCCAGCCTCTCCGGGGATGGGGGCGCCTCGCCGCCGACCACCGGCAGGGCCGCGAAGCGCGGCTGCAGGCTGCGGAACTCGTAGCGGCGAAGGACGACGTCGTAGCTCTCCGGTGAGACGCCCTCGAACAGGAGCGCCTCCGAGTCAAACCGAACCGGCGCGTCGAAGCGCATCCTGGCGAGTTCCAGCGACATGAAGGCGCTGTCCTTGCCCTCTTCCAGCTTCTTGCGCGTTCCTTTAGCCGAGATCTCGTCCAGGTTCTCGTAGATCTCAGCGACCGTACCGAACTGCTGGAGCAGGTTCGAAGCACCTTTCGGGCCGATGCCGCGGACGCCCGGTATGTTGTCAGAGGGGTCGCCGATGAGGGCCTTGTAGTCTGGGATCTGCTCGGGCGTGACCCCATACTCCTCGATGACCTCGTCGCGCCCGTAAGTTTTGGTCTCCGAGACGCCCCGCGTCGTACGCAGCACCTTCACGTTTCCGTCCACCAACTGCATCGCGTCCTGGTCGCCAGTGACGATGAAAAGCTCCGTGTCGTCCGGGATCTGACGGGACATCGTCGCCAGCGCGTCGTCGGCCTCGAAGCCCTTGGCCCGCACGGCGGGGATGTTCATTGCCTCCAGGATCTCGTCCAGGTGGTCGAGCTGGACCTTCAACTCTTCGGGCATCGCCGAACGCTGGGCCTTGTACTCCGGGAAAATCTCCATCCGGAACTGCGGCTTACCGCTATCCCACACCACGCCGAGACCAACCTGCTCGTCGGTGTCGAGGAGCTTCAGGATCATGCTCGTGAAACCGTACAGCGCGTTCGTCGGCAAACCGCTGCTCGTCGAGATGCTCTGCGGCAGCGCGTAGAACGCCCGGTAGAGCAGGGAGAAACCGTCGATGAGGTAGACACGCATTCGGGGAGATTATACCGGAGGGGTGGGTCAAATCCCGCCGAGATTATAGTAAGACGCCCGGCGCGGATTGCACGCCGGGCAGTACGTTAATCCTAGAGACGGACTCTCAGCCCCCTTGAGCCTCTTCCACGATGGGGTCCCTACCTTATATATCCACGACAACGAAGATCCCGAAAGAAGGAGCTGCGGTTAGAGGCGACGGAAGACGGGCTTCCTGACATCATCCCCGGGCGTCAGTTCGTAGCGTTCGAGGTCGTAGGAAACGTACATCCTGGCCGTGATGCCAGCCGCCTGCTCGTGCTTTTTGCCGCCGGCGGCCCTCAAGGCCGCCTCCCGGCTCTCCCAGAGGCAGAAGGAGAGGCAGTGGCCCCGCCAGTCGGCGTCGCCCTTGAAGTAGCGGAGCAGGCCTCCGGAACCGAGCGCCTCCGCGTACGCGAGGTCGTCGAACCAGCGGAGCAGGTCGAGGTCGGCGTCGGGACGACGCACGGAGCGGAAGACGACGAGGTAGAGCCGGTCGAAGGGACAGTTGGCGATAACAGGCCAGTCGAAGCCGTTTTCTATCGGGAGATTGGGGTAGTCCGGATGGACGGGGGAAATTCTC
>JACDGB010000132.1 GCA_013815485.1 Rubrobacter sp. | reverse complement strand
GCGGGGCGGGGACCCTGACGCGGCTCTACACTATCTGGCGCGCATGATCGAAGCTGGAGAAGACCCTGTGTTCATGGCGCGGCGGCTCGTGATCCTGGCCTCCGAAGACATCGGAAACGCCGACCCACGCGCCCTACCCCTGGCGATCTCCGCAGCCGAGGCTGTGCGCATGATCGGGATGCCAGAGGGACGCATCCCACTCGCCCAGGCGACCACCTACCTCGCCTCGGCCCCCAAATCCAACGCCGCCTACGCCGCCATCGGACGCGCCCTAGAAGACGTGCGGCGTGGTCCATCACCCGAGGTTCCACTCCGTCTCCGCAACTCGCGGACGGATTTGATGAGAGAAGAGGGCTATGGTTCGGGATACCGTTACGCCCACGACGATGAGCCGGAGGGCATGAACGACCGTTACCTGCCCGATGAGATAGCGGATCGCGTTTACTACGAGCCGAAGGAACGAGGCGCGGAAGTGGAGATCCGGGAGCGGCTGGACCGGTGGCGGCGGGCTCGGAGACAAAGGAGTGGAGAGCGATGAGTGGATCACACTAAAGGTTCTCGACATCTGCTTGGCGTTCGATATGGAGGCTCAGATCATCATCTTCACCGACGCCACCGGCGGTGAGTACATCGAGATGGATTGCACGGTCGAGTCGGGGTGACACGGTCATCCACTAACACTCGTAGCAGGAGGAGACCTGACGAGATTCTCGGAGCGATATCGCGCCCGCACTAAGTTCCCTGTCAGGAGATTGGATGACGCCTGAGCCATACAAGCGAGATATGTCCCTTCACGAGGGAAACACTTACGCTGCGCTCTTGAGCGTTTCGGACGGCGCGACCGAGGAGGCCGACCGGACTATCCTCGGGGCGCTCCACGCCGCTGCGCCGGAGCTCACGAAGTCCAACCCGCGCGTGCTCCTCGACGTGCCTCAAGCAGAGGCGGCCTTTGAGACCATCCTCTCAAATGTCGAGGACGAGCTCCTCCGTTTGTGCGCCGGGCACGACTACAGGCGGTTGCTCCACGTCTCGCGCCTTTGCTCCATGGTCCCCACGCTCATGCGACAGGACGCTAACCACGAGGACCGAAGGTTCCGTATGATGAGCGCCGACCGGTGGATCCTTCGGTGCGCGCCGAGGAGCCTATCGCGGGATTTCATGACGATGGTTCCCAACGACTACCGACTGATGCCCGTCCCTGACGCGCTGTGTCGAGACGCGGCCAAGATCCACGTGCTCGCACACTTCCACCAGCGCCACGTGGTGGAGAGGGCCCGGTTCAACTTCATGCGGCTGGTGTCCGCGAGGAACGGACTCCCAGGGCCCACGTTGCGCCTGCACGAGGACACCACCGTCGGCTGGGAGAAGATCGCGAAGGAGCTCTACGGTTCCTTGATCCTCTTCTATGAGCGCGGGCAGCACGCGAGCGAGGAGCTCGCCTGGTGGGGTATGGGCAGGGTCGTGGCAGACAACCAGCTCTTCGCCTTGAGCGCGGACCCCAACCTCTCCATAAGCGAGACGTCCCCCGAGTTCTTCGAACCATCGCGCATCGGCCTCGACGCCTGGCTGGAGTACGGGCGACGCTTCGGGGGCCTATTCGAGCGCGACACCGGCATGCCGGCGGAGCACTTTTGGGCCGTATCGCGAGCCTTGGGGATCTTCGCGTTGGAGAGCGGCGGGAGAGACGATGGCCTCCGGCACTGGGCGAACCTGACGGCGACCATGCCGTTCCGCCGTGAGGATCTCCTGGGGGGCCGCCTGGCGCGCCTCGCCGCCGCCGAGCTTAGGGGATCAGGCACCTCGGCGAGCGCGCGGGATCTCGACCGGAGCGTCGCGCGCTACGTCGGGCTCGCCTCCTCGTCGGCCGGTACCCCCGCCTTGGGGGCGTCCCGGATGGTGGAGGGTAGTGATTCCGACGCCGCCGCGCTGAGGAACCCTTTCTACCCGTACATGATCCACGGAACGGACCGGCACGACTACTGGATCGTGGACTACCTGGCGACGATCCCGTTCATCAGGGGCGTGATCAACGAGATCGAGTTCTCGGGCAGGACCACATCCTCGGACCACCGCGACGACTTCTTGCGCACTTCGGTGTTCGACGCGCACCTGGCGAAGGAACTCACGGACGTGCCGGGGTACTCGGCGGTGTTCGCCGCGCACCGGGACGACCCGACCTTGCCCAACGTCACCTTCTCCTTCGACGGGGGCGCGGAGCATCGGGAGATAGACGTGCCGCTGCGGTGGGGCGAGGTCCTGATCGCCGTACAGACCTGGACGCCGACGGTGAACGAACGGACCAGGGCCGGGGAGCGGCGCGCGATGGAGATGAGGTGGAACAGCGCCAGGGACAAACTGAGGGACACCGACCGGAAGTACACAGACTACCTATTGCGCAACGAGGAGGGTCGCAAGCACATGCGCGACGAAGGCCTGCGGTACGTGCTCCCCATCCTGTGCGGACCCTACGCCGAACCGCTCGTGTCCCTCAACAAAGATTTCTGGTTGCGCTACCCGCGTTTTGGGGTTGAAGGCGGACTGGAAGGAGTCACGCCGCGCGTACTCACTCCGACGGAATTGGTCGCCTTCCTTGAGGATGCCGCCGAGCAGGAACTCATAGCGTTCTGCGAGCAAGAAGGTTGGACTTTGTAAGTCTCGCGGACTCTATCGCCACCTAGAAGTGATAGAGCTTTTGTCACTAAGGGCAATGCCAGTCGTAGTTTTTGAGCTCCGGGAACTGATAGTCGCTATCCGAAGTTCAAACTTAGAGAAGTCTCTGCCGTACAGGAGCAAGTTACAGTGTCCCACCGTTCTTGTGGATAATGTACAGGCAGACCACCTTGTCCCATTTCTCGACCTCCTTCTCTAGCGTCAGGCCGACCTTCTCGGCAACACGGCGAGAGGCGCGGTTGCCTGGGTCTATGAGAGAGACGAGCTGGTCGTGGCCGAGCGCGAAGCCGTGGTCGCGGCAGGCTTTAGCTGCCTCGGTGGCGAGGCCCCGGTTCCAGTATTTCCGCAGGAAGAGGTAGCCGATCTCGACTTCTTCCCGTCCCTCAACTTCTTGCACGGTGAGGCCGCACTGCCCGGCGAGCTCGCCGGAGTCCTTGAGGACCGCCGCCCAGAGACCGATGCCGTCTCTGCGGTAGCGGTCGAGCTGGTTCCGTACCCACGCTTCCGCCTCGCTCCGGCTTTTGGTTCCGGGGTAGTAGCGCATCGCCTCGGGGTCGGAGAAGATACCCATGAGGCCGTCCACGTCGGACATGCCCATGCGTCGCAGGACCATGCGTTCGGTTTCGAGGACTCTCACGGTCGCGGGTCGTGGCTGAAGATGCGTCCGAGGATGGGGCTCTCGAAGCCGGTGGAGAGACACTCCATGTAGACTTCATCCCAGAGTTTCCCGCCCATCATCCGGCACTCTCGCCGTCGACCGAACTCTCTGAAGCCCGCGTTCGTGTAGGCTTGGATACCTGCCTGGTTGTATTCGAATACCGTCAGCATTACGTTGTGGAGGCCGAGGGCGGTGAAGGCGTAGTCGAGCATGAGGCGCGTCGTCTCCGTGCCGTATCCTTTGCCTCGGGCGTCTGGTTCTCCGATGATGATGCCGAATTCGGCGCTCCGGTTGCGATGGTCCACGGGTTGCAGACAGGTGTTGCCTATGGGGCGCATGGTGGCGCGCTCGTAGATAGTGAAGAAGGCTTCGTCTCCGGCCTTCGTCCGGTCTTCGTACCAGCTATCTTCCTGTTCTCTGGTCATTGGGAGTGGCGGCAAGATGAGGTTGCGAACCGTGCCGAAGTCGTTGATCCAACGCTGGAAGTCAGGGACGAGGTCCCGGCGCAGTGGCCCAAGCGCCACAAGCTCTCCCACGATGTTCAGGATAGGCTGCTCATCCGTCATGGGAGATCTCCGCGTCTTGCTGACGGCTGATGGTTGATGGTTGATCGCCCCCATCCAACGGCGTCTTCTCGTTGGTGGCGGTCAGAAGCGCGAGGAACACGAACGGCTCGAACCAGGTCACATACGGATAGAACCAGTAATTGACGGTAAGCTCGAACGCGATGACGAGCGCGGCTGAGAGGGCCGCCAGCCGGCGCACCGTCCTCTTGCGCGGCACGAAGGCGAAGAGGAAACCCAGCAGGATGACGAAGACCGTCATGAGGCGTTGCAGGAAATCGAGCCACGGGACCTGGGTGTAGATGGTCCACGGGCTCACGCGATCTCCCTGAAAGGCGAGGGTCTTCTCGTAGAACGTCCTGGCGGCTTCGATGGGGTCTCCTCCGAGGAATAGGACCCAGAACGACGCGACGAGGACCGCCGCGCCGCCGAGGAAGAAGTCCAGGATGGGCGTGCGGCGCCGTCCTCCCTGCATTAGCCAGAGGGGGCCGAGTACGAGGGGGTACAGTTTGATGGCGAACCCCGCCGCTATCGTCGCGCCTCGTCCTAGGGGAGAGGTCGCGAGCGCAAGCCCGATCGCGGCGACCGCCGCCACGATGATGTCGTTGGTATTGTTGTTGGACGAGTACAGCGTGTACGGGAACACGGTCCAGGCGAAGACCATCGCCGCCGCGCCCGAGCGTCCGGCGAACTTCAGGCCGGCCACGAGCATCGCCAATGCGCCAGCGACGAAGGCGAAAGCCGTCAGGGCGTGGGCCGCGGGGAGCGAACCCCATTCCCCGGAGAAGCCGAACATCAGGATGAACGGCACGTAGAGCAGGTAGTTCAGGGGACCGTAGGTATCGCCCGTGCCAACGTCTGACGGGAAGTTCCCGTATGGCAGTATGCCGTCCAGGATGCGGTCGCCGCCCACGACGCCCGCGTAGCCAACATCTATCACGCGGGAATCAAGGTTCAGCCCGAGCACGAGGCCCGCGCCCGCCGCCGCCAGTATGAACAGTACCGAATCAGGCAGATTACTCGTCTTCTCGACCCGTTCTCCTATGCCGAAGCCCATCAGGAGGGTACGGACAAGCAGGTAGATCAGGGGCGGATACCACAACACCACCGCCTCGAACGAGTCCCCCATCCGAAAGAACCAGTGCGAGACGAGGAACCCGAGCAGCGCGAGAACGTCCAGGTTGCGGATGGAGAATAGTCGGTCCAGACGCCAGAAAGCGAGGGCGAAAAGCAGTGCCATCGGTCCCCACACGAACCAGTAGTTGGCCTGTTTGCCGTAGGCTCCGTACTCGCCGCGGGCCATGTTCCACCCGACTTGATCTCCGGTGTACACCTCCTCCAATACCCAGGTACTATCGTCCACGGTGACGCGCGCGATCTCCTTCTCGCCGGACTTTTCGTCGTAGACGCCGCCCACGTCCCCCTTCTCCTCATCCGTCCGGTAATGGACGATCCAGTCTCCAGCCTCATACCCGGCGTCCGTGGAATACGAGTCGTAGCCCAAGAGCCACTCCCGCATCTCCGGGTCAGCGGTGGCGATCTTGACCGCCTCATCCTCCGATAGATTCGGGTATTCCAGCACGCGCGCACGGGGGGATATCTCGACGTTCATCACCCTGCCCGTGTCGTCCGGGATCTCCAGCCGTACGACGACGCTATCGGAGGCATCCTCTCTCAACAGCACTTGCCACGTATCCGAGCCGGAGTCGTAATACGAAGAGATTTCCACCGTTGGCTTCGAGACGAATTCCTCGACCTCCGGCGCCCGCTCGACCTTCTCCCGGACCTGAAGCTCGTTGAGTTGCGGCCCCGGCGCGAATCCCATGACCAGGACGAGCAGGGGAAGTAGCACGAGCAGAGTATGGAGGACCTTCTTCACGGCGAGACCGCTTTCTCCCGGTATTGCGACGGAAGAAAGAGCATCGCGGCCCAGAGGACGGCGAGCAGGAAGTTGCGGGTGAGCAGAAGTTCCGCGCCCGGAGGCCGTCCCGCCAGGAGATCGGCGTAGTGATTGGGATACACCTGGGTGG
>JACDGB010000497.1 GCA_013815485.1 Rubrobacter sp. | reverse complement strand
GCTCCCATTCGAGCCGCAACAGATCACCGAAACCTCGCCACCTTAACCAACCAGCAATACGTGTACGTCGCCGGGACCATGCACCCCGATGGCGAGCGTCATCTCGATGTCTCCCGAGCGGCTGGGGCCGGTATGAAAGCAGATGTTGGCCGGCACGTTTCCTGCTTCGGCGTACTTCCGGATCATCTCCGGGACGGTTGAGAGAACCCTGTCAACAGGCACGACCGCCACGTAAGACGGCGGCAAAAGCGTGACGATGCGGCCCTGCCCCGGACCACTCTCCAGCACCAGACTCCCAGTCTCGGCGATAGCCCATGCCGCCGTGGAGACCCCGATGTCCGCCCTCGATGCCACGTCCTTCGAATCTTCCAGGTCATCGTTCCATACCGCGACCTCGACACCGTCTTTCCGCAACGGCCCGTCCACCCCGAGCCGGTCCAATTCCTCCACGCCCCACCGGAGGATGAGCTTCGCCTCCCGCTCGCGTACCAGGGCGAGCACGTAGTTCCGAGCCTCCTTGAGATCCTTCACCCGCCGCCCGTGACCACCCACGGCCTCTAGCTCCTCCAGGAAACGCGCCGAGGGGTCCTCTATCGGCACCTTCTCCGGGGGCGCGCCCTCGCGGGTCCAGGCCACGTCGGGGGCGTGGGTCGGCCTGTATTTCCCTGTCCGGGTGCGGTGGCGGACTTTATCCATGAACTCAGCCCGGTCAGCCATCCTTGAGTCCTTTCTTCCACAGCTCCCGGAAGGATTTCGGGGCGAGCGGCGGGAGGTCGCGGGTATTCGTCCAGCCGCTCAGAGGACCGGGGAGCGGTCGGATGGCGCCATCTTTTTCGACGACTTTCTGGGCGACGCGGCCGGCTTTGCCGGAGATCTTGTAGAGCGCCGGGCTCCTCATCGTGTTCTCGAAACCCTTGAAGGCCACGCTCTGCCCCTTTCCCGCGAGACCCTCGTTCACCTGACGGTTGCGGAGCTTGAGCAAGAGGTCGTGCAGCGGGATGCCGACGGGACACGCCTCCGAGCACGCGCCGCAAAGCGATGAAGCGTGCGGCAGGTCTTTTGCTTCCTTGTCGCCTTTGAGGAGCGGCGTGATGACGGCGCCTATCGGGCCGGAGTAGGTCGAGCCGTACGTGTGGCCACCGGTCTGGCGGTAGACGGGGCAGACGTTCAGGCAGGCGCCGCACCGGATGCAGTAGAGGGCTTCTTCGAACTCGGTGCCGAGGAGTTTGGAGCGGCCGTTGTCCAGGAGGATCAGGTGCATCTCCTCCGCCCCGTCCATCTCGCCTTCGGCGCGGGGCCCGGTTATGAAGTTGGTGTAGACGGTGACTTTCTGGCCCGTCCCACTCCTCGCCAGTAGCTGGACGAACGTGGAGAGGTCATCGAACTTTGGGATGAGCTTTTCTATGCCCATCACGACTACGTGGACCGGCGGGACGCTGGTTACGAGACGGGCGTTGCCTTCGTTGGTGACGGTGCAGATGGTCCCTGTCTCGGCGACCCCGAAGTTGGCTCCTGTCATCCCGATCTCCGCGGCCAGGAACTTTTCCCGCAGGCGTTTGCGGGCGAACTTCGTCAGTTCCTCGACATCGGGGGGGAGCTTCTCGCCCGCGACGCCAGAGAGGATATCGGCGACGCGCTGGCGGTTCATGTGGAGGATGGGGCCGACGATGTGCGATGGAGTTTCGCCTGCGAGTTGGGCGATCCACTCTCCCAGATCCGTCTCGACGATCTCCAGTCCGAGGTCAGGGTAATCTTCTTCGAGACGGCGGTTGAGTTCTATCTCCTCGGTCGCCATGCTCTTGGACTTGGCGATGATCTTCGCTCCCTTGCGCCTTGCGAGGTCGGCGACGTAGCGGATGGCGTCCTCGCCGTCGCTGGCGAAGAAGACGTTGCCGCCCCGAGCCTCGACAGCATCAGCCATCTGCTCCAGGTAGCGGTCGAGGTTCGCCATCGTCTCCTGCTTGATGCGATAAGCTCGCTCCCTCAACTCCGGCGCGTCAGGCAAGGAGCCAAGCACCTTGTTCCGGCCGCCTATGAGGTTCTTGGATGCGAGGGCGACGGCATCGTGGAGCTGGCGATCCCCGATGGCCTTTCGGCTGCGCTGG
>JACDGB010000496.1 GCA_013815485.1 Rubrobacter sp. | reverse complement strand
GCCGCCATTCGCATCCGGCGCCTTCGACCTCGTGTACTCGGCGGGTCTCTTCCACGAACTGGATGTGCGAGAGAAGCCCGCGGAAGATGTCCTCGCGGCGCTGGCTCGCGTGATCCGGCCCGGCGGACGGATGGCGACGAGCGATTGGGTGGACATGGGCGAGGAACCTTCGCCCGCCGACCTCGAATGGGAGAGGATGGAGGCCGAAGCGGAGTGTGAGATCTCCGGTATGAGACTGCATGGCATTGGGTCGCCGGAACGACTGATCCGGCTGCACGAAAAATTCCTCCGCGATACGCGATGGCGCGTCTCGTCTCCATATCCTCTGCGCCACCTGGATAAGCTCATGCTCTCCGAGCCCGATGAGCCCACAGAATACGCTTCGCTATCCGGTGACACGCGGCGAAAGCTACTCACGAGACGTGCCGCTTTGAAGGAGCGCATCCGGCGCGAGGGATACGGTCGTCCGGCTACGCTTTACGTGGAGGGATGGAAAAATCCCCCGAATGGGTGATGCGCCGGGGCGGCGTGGGTGACATCATTCACCGCATGACCATGATCGAAGCTCGCGGCGTCGAGAAAATCCACGGTGGAAGGCCCGTGCTCCGCAGCCTGGAGATGAAGGTCGGGCCGGGAGCCAGGATCGGCCTGATCGGGGGCAACGGAGCAGGCAAGTCCACGCTGCTGCGCCTCCTCGCCGACCTGGATGATGCCGACGCGGGCGAAATCGTCCGTCGGCGGGGCTTGCGCGTAGCCTTCTTGCCGCAACATGTGGAGGGCGATGAACGGACGCCGCTTGAGGTCGTCCGCGCGGCCAGGCCGGAGGTTTCGGACCTTCTGGGCGAGTTGGAGGCGTGCGAGCGGGATCTCGGATCCCGCGAGGCCGCGGCCGACATGCGCCGAATGCAGCGGTTACTAGAACGCCACGGGCGGCTGACGCAGCGTTTCCAGGAGGCTGGCGGACGCGGCTTCGAGGGCGAGGCCCGAGGCCACCTCCGGGCGTTGGGCTTCGTGGATGCGGATATGGAGCGGCCCACCGCCGAACTGAGCGGAGGACAGCGCAAGCTCGCCGCGCTGGCGTCCTGCCTGGCTCAGAACCCGGACGTGCTGTTGCTGGACGAGCCGGAGGCGCACCTAGATCCGGATCGGCGGGAGCAGTTGGAAGGTCGGATACGCACCTTCGAGGGCGCGGTCGTGATCGTCTCCCACGACCGGTATTTGCTGGACGAGACGGTGCGCGAAATCGCCGAGCTGGAAGACGGAAAAATCACCACCTGGCCCGGCAACTACTCGGCGTTCGCCGTGGCGCGGGAACTGAAGATGAAACGCCAGCAGCAACTCTACGTCACCCAGCAAAAAGAGATAGCGCGGCTGGAGGAGGCAGTTCGGCGGTTCCAGCAATGGGCGCATAACACGGAGGACGAGCGACACGCGAAGCAGGCCCGCAACAAGCAGCGCCAGATCGAACGCATGGACAAGGTCGAACGCCCGGCGTTGGAACGGCGCAGGATCGGCCTCCAGTTCCGCGAGGGCGTCCGGGGCGGACAGAAGGCTCTGGAACTCCGCGAAGCAAGCGTGGCATTCGGAGATACTCCAGTCCTGATCGGGGCCGATGTCACCATCGTGCGCGGCGAACGAACCGGCATCGTGGGGCCGAACGGCGCTGGCAAGAGCGTCCTTGCGAAGCTGCTCGCCGGTATCCTGCCCCCAAACGAGGGCGAGCGGTGGGCTGGACCGTCCATCCGGGTCGGCTACCTCGCCCAGGACTACGAGCCGCCGCCCGGCGCGACGCCCATCTCGCTGGTGCGGGACGCGAAGCCGCTCTACGAAGGCGAGGCCGTGAGCCTGCTGGGACGATTTCTGTTCCGCTACGAGCAGGCGCGGCAGCCAGTGAGCGCGCTCAGCGGTGGGGAGCGCACCCGTCTCGGGCTCCTGCTCCTCATGCTCGGGGAGCCCAACTGCCTCGTCCTCGACGAGCCGACCAACCATCTGGATATTGACTCCCTCGAAGTGCTTGAGGCGGAACTGGAACGGTTCCCCGGCACCGTCGTGTTCGTCTCCCACGACCGCTACTTCCTCGACCGCATCTCCGACCGCATCATAGAGG
>JACDGB010000131.1 GCA_013815485.1 Rubrobacter sp. | reverse complement strand
CAACGTGACCGTCCTTGACGCCTTCGACCTGACCGGCAAAGTAGCCGTGGTGACCGGCGGAAATACGGGCCTCGGCGAGGCTTTCGCCAAAGCTCTCTCCGAGGCCGGGGCGAGCATCGCTATCGCCGCCCGCACCCGCGACCGCTCCGAGGCGGTGGCGAAAGACATCTCGTCTTCCGGCGGCAAGGCCATCGCCGTCACCCTCGACGTTACGGATCGCGAAAGCGTGGAGCGGATGATCGAGGAGGTCACCGAGCTTCTCGGGCCGGTGGATGTGCTCGTCAACAACGCGGGCCTCTGCTACCACCGTCCGGCCGCCGAGGTGCCGGAGGACGAGTGGATGGACGTATTCGACGTAAACGTCCACGGGCTGTGGAACTGCGCGCAGTCGGTGGGGCGGCGCATGATCGGAAACGGTGGCGGGGTCATCGTGAACATTGGTTCGATCTCCGCGATGATCGTCAACCGCCCACAGATGCAGCCCGCCTACAATGCCTCGAAGGCGGCGGTCCACCAACTCACGAAGTCCCTGGCGGCGGAGTGGGCGCCTCATGGCGTGAGGGTCAACGCGCTGGCCCCCGGCTACGTGAAGACGGAGATGGCCCCGGTGGACGAGCCGCAATTCAGGCGGCATTGGATCGAAGACGTCCCCATGCAACGCTATGCTATGCCCGAGGAACTCGGACCCAGCCTCGTCTACCTGGCGAGCGGCGCCTCAGCCTTCATGACCGGCTCGGTGCTCGTCATTGACGGCGGATATACGCTCTGGTGAAAACGAGTGGGATGGAGAGATGATGCAAGAGAACGGATTTTCGCTGCGGGATAGGGTAGCCGTGGTCACGGGCGGCGGCCAGAGCCTGGGGCTGGAGATAGGGCGCGCCTTGAAGGCCGCCGGGGCGAAGGTGGTGGTCGCCGAGATCAACGCCGAGACCGGCGGGGAGGCCGCCGAAGAACTGGAAGGAGACTTCGTCGGGCTCGACGTTACGGACCCGGATTCCGTGAAGGACATGGTCCGTTCCGTGCTGGGGGATCACGGTCGCATAGACGTGCTCGTCAACAACGCGGGCGTCGTCCACAACATCCCGTCCGAGGAGGTGCCGGACGATGAGTGGCGCAAGGTGATGTCCGTGAACCTCGACGGCGTCTTCTACTGCTGCCGCGAGGTGGGGAAGGCCATGCTGGAGCGTGGCTCCGGCGCCATCGTAAACATCGCCTCGATGTCAGGCGTCATCTCCAACCATCCACAGCCTCAGTCCGCCTACAACGCCTCCAAAGCAGCGGTCATCATGCTCACGAAATCGTTGGCGGGTGAGTGGGCCTCTCGTGGAGTGCGGGTGAACGCCGTCTCGCCGGGCTACATAAGGACGCCTCTGACAGAACTTGGGATGTCCAAAGAAGAGTGGAGCAGCGTCTGGCTGGAGTCCACTCCTCTGGGTCGTCTCGCTGAACCTGGAGAGATAGCCCCAGCCGTCGTGTTTCTCGCCTCCGACGCCGCGAGCTACGCCACCGGCACGAACCTCCTCGTGGACGGTGGCTACACGTCCTGGTGAGAACCGCCGCCTACGAACCTCCGTTCGGGAGCACCATCGGCTTGACGTTGGCGGGGTCATTCTTGCTGGCCTGCAATGCGCTGTCTGTTTCTTCCAGGCCGAAGTGGCCTGTGACTATGGCGTCGAGGTTTACGCGGCCCGTGGCGGCAAGGGAGATCGCGGTCGGGTAGGTGTTGGCGTAGCGGAAGGTGCCGGTCAGCCAGATCTCCTGTGTCTGCACGTACGCCAGCGGGACGTTCGCCGTCTCCCCCGGACCCATGCCCACAACCACGGCGGTGCCAGCCGGACGCAGACAGTGGATGCCGTCGTCCAGCGCCCGCTCGTTGCCGGAACATTCGATCAGGGCGTCCGCCTCGATGCCTGCCTCCGCCAACGGCTCCTCCGCGACGTTCACGACCCTCGTCGCGCCGGTCTTCCGGGCCAAGTCCAGTCGCTCCCTAGCCACGTCCGTGACCGTAACCTCCGTCGCGCCCGAGGCGAGCGCAACCTGCATCGCAAGCAGCCCGATGGGACCAGCCCCCGTCACGAGCACCCGGTCGCCAGCCCTGACACCGGCCTTCCGGCAAGACCAGATGCCGACTGAGAGTGGCTCCATCAGCGCGCCCGCGTTGTCCGATAACTCGTCCGGCAACGTGAAAGCGAAATCTTCGTGGATCGTCACGTAGTTGGCGAACGCGCCGTCAATGGGCGGCGTGGCGAAGAAGCGGACGTTCGGGCAGAGGTTGTATCTTCCGGCGCGGCATTCGCGGCACGTCCCGTCCGGGATGCCCGGTTCCAGCGTCACCCGGTCTCCAATTTCGTGTTTCGTTGACTCCGGCCCGAGCCCGGCGACGGTCCCCATGGACTCGTGGCCCAGGATCAAGGGTTCCCGGACCACGAAGGTGCCGATGCGGCCCTCCTCGTAATAATGGACGTCCGAGCCGCACACCCCGACGGCCTTTATCTCCACGAGGACTTCCTTCGGGCCAGGCTCGGGGACCGGGCGCTCCTCCATCCTCACGTCGTGGACGCCGTGCATCACTGCCGCTCGGTTGTTCATCGTCGCTCCTTTCGTCCAGACTTCTCTTCGTAGATCAGCGCGGTTTCGCCCGCCTTGTTCTGGATCTCCGGGCGATCATCTTCGAGACGATACTCGGAGCCATTTGCCAGGGTGTCGAGATATTCGTTCTCCTGGGGTCCTACGGCTCCCGGACAGCCTATCAGGGTCGTCTCGAAGCCGGGGGTCTTCACTTTCATTACGCCATTTCTCATCGTCACCTTGCCTCCGTAAGAGTTGCAGCCGGAGTTCCCGCGCACAAAATCTTTGTCAAAATCCAGGGTGATCCTGGTGCCTTTGACTAGATCTTGACCATTCAAAGACTTGAGCGTCCATTCGGTACCGACAAGTTCTCCCGAATCGTGGCGAGATCCGGTCTTCGCCATCGTGGTTGTTTCTTCTACTGGCTCGGTGTCCGTGGCGCCGTTCTCGCTGAATCGGCTGCACGCCGCGAGCAGGAGCAAGCGCGCCAGCGTGAATGGAACGAAGGTCGATCTTCTGCCATGCGCTAGCAAATCCTACGCGCTACTCTCCGGTGACCGCGCCGAGGGTCAGGCCCCGCACCAGGTAGCGGCGAACGGCGAGGCCGACGATCATCATGGGCAGCACGACTATGGTGCCGATGGCCGTGAGCTGTCCCCAACTGAGTCCGGTCTGGGTGTTGAGTTGGGCGGCGGCGATGGGGAGCGTCTGGCTGCTGGGACCGGCGAAGGTGGCCGCGAAGGCGTAGTCGTTCCAGGAGAAGACCAAGCATAGGATGGCCGTCGTCACCAACCCCGGCGTGACAAGCGGCAGGGCGACACGGTAGAACGCCTGGAACCTGGAGGCGCCATCCACCATCGCGGCTTCTTCCAGAGACGGAGGCAGGTCGGCGAAAAAAGCGTTCATGATCCAGATCGCGAACGGCAGGTTGAACGTCAGGTACGCGACGATGAGACCCGGCAGCGAGTCGAGCAGGTTCACGTAGCGGAACAGGATGAACAAGGGCAATACGACCGCGGCTATCGGAGCCATCCTCGTCGAGATGATCCAGAACGCAACGTGCTGCTTGCCCCGGAAGTGACTCCTCGCAAGCCCGTAGCCTGCCAAGCAACCCAGCGTCACCGCTATGATCGTCGAGATGCCAGCCGCGAGAACGCTGTTCAGGAAGTAGCTTCCCAGGTTGCCGCCCGTGAAGAGCGCCGCGTAGTGCTGAAAGGTCGGCGCGAAGAAGAACACCGGCGTCGGCGAGAGCTGGGCCGTCCCCGGCTTGAACGAAGAGAGGATCATCCACAGGATCGGAACCAGCGTCCACAGCAGCACCAGGACCAGGATCGCGTAAAGAACCGCCTGCTTGCCGAGCTTGCGGCCCGAAGTAGAAGAAGTCGTCACTTTGCCAGCCCCCTTCGTTCGAGTATCCGTACGAACACCGTAGCAACCAGGATCGAGAACACCAGCATCCCGAGGCCGATGGCCGCCGCGTAGCCGAGGTCGAAGAAGCGGAAGGCCGTCTCGTAGAGTCTTATCGGGATGATCTTGGTCGTGTTGCCGGGCCCGCCGTTGGTCGTCACGGTGATGATGTCGAAGTAACGGATAGCGTCCATCGAGCGCACCAACAGCGCCACGATGACCACGCCGGCTATCGAGGGCGCGACTATGTGCCTTAGCCGCGCCAGGTAGTTGGCCCCGTCCACCTTGGCGGCCTCTATCACGTACTGGTTGACGGAGGCGAGGCCGGCGAGTACGATCAGGACCACCAGCGGTGTCCACTCCCACACGTCCATCAAGATCACCGCGGTCAGCGCGGAGCTACTCGTCCCCAAGATGTCGCTCTCGAAGATGCCCGTCTCGCGCAAGACGAATGCGTAGAGGCCGTAAGACGAGTCCGTGAGGAAACGTCCCAGTAGCCCCACGATGACGGGCGCCATGAACATCGGAAGCAGGATCAGTGAAAGCACCAGGTTCTTGCCCCAGACGAGCTCGTGGATGAGCAGGGCGATGGCGATGCCGAGGACCATCTCGATGCCGACGGTGGCGACGAAGTAGAGGGCGGCCCGCGCCCAGGCCGCGCCGACGACCTCGTCGGTGAACATGCGCGCCCAGTTCGCAAGCCCCGCGAACTCGAAGGAGATGCCGTTGATGAGCGAGACCGTGTTCAGGCTCATCCAGATTATGTAGAAGAACGGGAACAGCGAGAGCACGGCCAGCAACGCCAACACTGGCAGGAGCATCTTCATCTCCAGCGAGAGCCCGCCTCCGCCGCTTTTCTTCGCGTCCCTATCTGTCTGCGTGGCCGCCATCTACGCCACCCCCGTCCCACGGGAGGCGAGGGTCTGTACTCGCGCCTGAGCCTCATCGAAGTATCGCTTGGCCGTCTTCATGGCTTGCTCCGGAGATTTCTGGTCCGCGAGCATCTTGGAGACCTCCGTGTAGATCGCCGTGTCGCACTCGTTCCACGACTGGATCTTGGGCCGCAGCCCAATGTTCTCCGGCTTCCACGCCTCTGAGACGGCGTCGTAGGTGAGCAGGTTCGGCATGTTCGACGGTGGTTGCATCGCCTTCTTCACCTCCGGCAACTCGTACAGGGACCCGCGTGTCGGAGTGCCGCCCCCGACGTCGCTCTTCATGCCCATCAGCATCGTGTCCGGAGAGGTGGCCCAGACCAGGAAAAGCCAGGCCGCCCGCTGCTCATCCGGGGAGGTGCGGTTGTTGATCCCGACGCCCGTCCCGCCCCACATATCCGCGCGCCTCACCGGCCCCCTGGGGAGCGGGGCGTACCCGATCTTGCCCACGACCTCCGACTCCGCCGGGTCTTCGTCCACGGCGGCGAACTCGTGCCAGTTTGGGGCCATTGCGATCTGGGCGGTCCTGAACGCCTCGTCCGTGGCGTTCCAGTCCCACGAGACGCTGCCAGGGTGCGAGATCTCAAGCAGCTTCTTATAGAAGGCGGCGGCTTCGAGCGCCTCCGGTCGGTCGAGCGTGCAAGGTCCGGGGTCGAAGGTCCCGAGGCTGCCGACCGTGGCGTTGTCGAAATAATCTCCGCCATAGGCCCACAGGATATTCGAGAAATCGCACATCAGGGAGTCATACTGGCGAGCCTGATGGCCTGTCCCGTAAGGCACTTCGTCCACGTTCTCGTTGAACCATTGGGCGGTCTGGTAATACTGCTCCCAGGTCGAGTTCGCCGACGGCGCCGGGTCGAAGCCGAGATCCTGGGACATCCGGTCGCCGTATTTCTCGAAGAGATCCTTGCGGTACATCCAGATCATGGTCGGGCAGTCGTAGGGCAGCGCGTAGAGTTCCTTCTCGTTCTCGAATCGTCCGGCCGCCGCGAGTTGCGTTGGGATGAAGTCGTCGAGTCCTTTGGGAATC
>JACDGB010000130.1 GCA_013815485.1 Rubrobacter sp. | reverse complement strand
GCATCAGCTTGCGGATGGCCTGGGCGACGGGGGAGCCTTCTAGCGCGGCCTCGTGCTGTTTCTCCTCCACCGCTGCCCAGTCCCGCGCAAACTGGTCCCGTCCCCAGCCCGCATGTCCCCGCTCGGACATGTACTCGTAAAAAGCCGCCGCATACTCCGCCCAGTCCGCGAGCCGGGGGGTTTCCGCAAGGGGGACGCGCAACCTGATGGCCCCAGACAAGGCGTCCAGCACGGCCCCCAAGAGCGCGGGGTGGTCCTGCTCGAACCCGGCCCAGAGTTCCGTCTCCCCGCACCGCTTGGTAGCCGGGACTCGCTCGTACTCAACCGGAAGGGCGCGGTCCATGAAGTCGCCCTTCTCCGTGGGATTGTTTATGCCGTTGATGAGGATCGCCCGCTTGTACTGTCGGACCACGGACTCGTTATCCGAGTAGAGTTTCCTGTCCGCGTTCCCGCTGCCCGTCGTGGCCCGGTTCAGGTCGTCGGTCAGGTCGTCGTCGATCCGTCCCGCGTTGTCGAAGAGGGGGAGGTAGCAGTTGTCCAAGTTCTGCGCGAAATCCTTGCGCCGGAGCTTGAAATCTTCGGGCACGGCGGGGTCAAGGAGACGCTTCTTGGCCCGCTGACCCGTGCTCTTCGCTGCGCCCTGTACGCCCGTGGCGAGGTTTATGGGGCGGGGGATGTTCGCAAGGTACGCGGTCACTATCCAGGCCATGTTCAGCCGCCGGTCCTTCGCGTGCCGCAGTCGTATGTAGTGATTGAGCCTGTCGAGGTCTCCGCCGGGCACGGGGTTGGGGAGCGGCTTTAGGGTCGGTAACTGGCGAAACAGTACCGGCGGCTCGGTTGTCCTACGCCAGCCGCCCCCGTCCACCTCGATAACGTTGTGCGGTCCGGCCCAGACGTACACCTTGCCGCCGTGTTGCGCCGCCCGGATATGCAGGTGTCGCTCTTCCCCGAAACTCGCCAGCATCGCCAGCGTCTCCGTGGCGGCGTTCAAGTCCTCCCGCTTCACCGTCTTTTGGCTGCCGTTCCAGATCAGCATCCGCAACCAGCGTTGCGCGTGGCCGTCGAGGGGTATGGGGACGCCATCCACCAGCGCGTGTGGGGCACCGAACTGATCCTTGAATAGTTCCTCCGAGTTGTTCTGAGCGAGCGTGACCAACCACGCGGACGCGGACTTATCGCCTTTCTTTATAGTCGCGGGGGGCTCGTCGGTTCGGTGTATACTTCTTTGTGTAACTTCCATATCCAACCTTTCTTGAGGTCCGTTCCCGGTCGCCAAACTGGACGGGCCTCTCGTCATTTGTGGGCTACTTCTTCAGCAGAGCCAAGACTTGGGGCGGTAGCTCGCTGACCTTAAAGGTGACGGTAGGTTCCGTGGGAGTCTTTATGTCCTCCACAGAACACAGCAGTTCCGCCGCGATACGTTCCGCCAGCGTGCGCGATATAGACAGCCCCGTCTCCATGTTGCTGATCCGGGGCTGCTGCATCCCCAGCCGCTCGGCTAGTTGGGCTTGGGTTAGCCCCCGGTCCCTGCGTACACTTGCCAATCGTTCTATCCTCATGGCCTCACCTCCTATCCACATCGGAATATCTATGGTCCCGACTAGAACTATGCGTCCTTGTTCAGAACGGTTACAAGACGGATTATACTACATACTATGGTTGTGGTGATTTGAGTTACGAATGTGTGGAAACCGGTGGATAATCGACACATTCACCCCGGTTTCTCGGGGTTTACGGTTTCCCGGATAAGAACCGCTGTGCTCGCCGCCGTCCTGGCATACAACCCGCTCCTCGTCTACAGCACCGGCTTCCAACTCTCCGTGGCCGCCGTTTTCGGCATCCTTCTATTGCGAAAGCCGATCCAGGCGTTCCTGAAACGTACGCTCTTCCGGCCACTCGCCAAACCGCCGGAGACCGTATCCAACTTGCTCGCCGTCTCTCTCGCGGCCCAGGTCGCCACCACTCCGATCATCGCCGCGACATTCGACGAGGTGTCCGTGATCGGGGTCCTCACCAACCTCATCGCCGTCCCGATCTCCGGCCCCATCCTGACCCTCGGTCTACTCGGCGCGATAGCGGGAAACATCGCGCCGCTGCTCGCCTACCCGATAAACGCCTGCAACGGCTTCCTCGTCACCATCCTGGAACTCACGGCGCGAGCCGCATCAGCCATGCCCTTCGCCACCGTGAAGACGCCCGGCATCACCCCGCTGCTCGTCGCGTTCTTCTACCTAGGTTGTATCCCCGCCGCCATCGCCGAGACCGCTTTTCCCGAGGGACGCTGGCCGATGTGGGCCGCGCTCCTCCTCGCATGGACGGCCTTCTGGCTCCTCCTCGTCGGCGCGACGAACGGATAAAATAAGTTCATGGCCGTCTATTTGCTCCTGGGTGACGACGAGGAACGCAAAGCCCGCAGCGTGGAGAAACTGCGCCGGGGCCGCCAGGCCGACACTTACGACGCCGCCGGTTCCAGCCCCGAAGAGGTAGTCTCAGCTTGCAATTCATACTCGCTATTTGGCGGTGGGGCTTTTGTGCTTGTCAGGAACCTCGACGCCTGGAACGCTGCTCAGAAAGTGAAGGTCGTGGATTATCTGGCGAACCCTTCGCCTGAGACGGATCTCGTGTTGCTCGGCAAGAAGATCGGTGCCCGCGAGAAGTTGCTTACGGCAATAAAGAAGGCTGGCGAGGTCCATACTCTGGAGCAGCCGACCGGCAAGGCGCTCGTTCGGTGGGCCGTGGGGTATGCGAAGAAGCTGGACCTCGATCTCCCGGAGGACGTTGCCAGCGATTTGACGGATCGCTGTTCCGGCGACAAGACTCGCGCAGCCAGTGAAATCGAGAAGCTCTCTCTCTACGTCTCCGGCCAACCGGCCACGAAAGAAGATGTCGCGGAGTTGTGTCCACCGGACGTTCAGGGGAACATCTTCGCCTTCGTGGACGCGCTGGCGGCGGGTGATCGAGGTACGGCGATGCGGCTGCTGGAAGACCTCATATCCAACGGCGAGCCGCCGTTGCGGGCGACGTTTATGATCCGCCGCCAGTTCCAGCTACTCGCCCGCGCCCGTGCGATGTTCGAGGATGGCGCGGGCCGTAGTCAGGTAGCGAGCGAGTTGAAGATCCCACCGTTCGTCGCCCGCAAGCTGGAGGAGTCGGGATGCAAGATCACCGAAGAGGACACCGAACGGGCGCTGGAGTCCATATTGAACCTCGAAAGCGGGCTGAAAGGCGGAAGCGGTCTCGGGGACGAGCTCCAGATGGAACTCGCCGTGATGGATCTATCCAGGGTTTCGGGTTAGGCTAGTTCTCGGAGGCGCCGGAGAGTGCCTTGTCGAGGCGGGCGACCTTGCGGGAGGCTTTGTTGGGGTGAATTGTCCCTTTGCCTGCGGCGGCGTCAAATGCTTTCTGGGACTGGTCCCGTATCTCACGGGCCTTCTCCGTCTCACCGGCGTCCATCGCCCGGTAGAAGTTTCTGGAGAGGTTGTTCAGGCGGCTTCTGGCAGCCTTGTTTTGCTCGTTTCGCTTGATGCTCTGCTTATCTCTTTTGGATGGGGCGGGCACGCTATTTGCTCCTCTGTAAGGCCAAAGATCAACCCGATGAATGTAACACATCGGGAACAAAGGGACAAAGGTGTTAGAATCCGCCGGTGGAAATCATCGAACGCACGCGCAACTTCTGCATAATCGCGCATATTGACCACGGCAAGAGTACCCTCGCCGACCGGATGCTGGACCTTACCGACGCCGTCCCCGAAAGGGAGCGGATGGCCCAGATCCTGGACACCATGGACATCGAGCGCGAGCGGGGCATCACCATCAAGGCTCAGGCCGTGCGTCTGATCTACAATCGCCCCGACGGCCCGTTGAACTTGAACCTCATTGACACGCCGGGACATGTGGATTTCGCCTACGAAGTCTCGCGGGCTATAGCGGCGTGCGAGGGGGCGTTGTTGGTGGTGGACGCGAGCCAGGGCATCCAGGCTCAGACGCTGGCGAATCTGTATTTGGCGATGGAGCACGATTTGGAGATCATCCCCGTCCTCAACAAGATAGATCTGCCCATAGCCGACGTAGCCGCCGTGACCGAAGAACTGGTCGAGCTTCTTGGCGTGGAGGAGGAGAGCATACTCAAGATCTCCGCCAAGACCGGCGAGGGCGTCACCGAGGTCCTCGACGCCATAGTTGAGCGCGTCCCCGCCCCCCAGACGGAACAAACCCAGACGCGGGGCCTCATCTTCGACTCGTACTACGACCCATACCGCGGCGTCGTTTCGCTTGCGCGTCTGTTCGATGGCGAGCTGAAAAAGGGCGACAGTGTGCGGGCGATGGGTTCGGACGAGGACTTCGAGTTGCTGGAAGTCGGATGTTACTCCCCGAAGCCCACTGCGCTCCCGGTACTTGGCACTGGCGAGGTTGGCTATGTCATCGCCGGCCTCAAGGACATCGAGGCGCTTCGCGTCGGCGATACCGTCACGAGGACGGAGGACCCGGCGGACGAGCCATTGCCCGGTTATACGCAGGTATTGCCGACGGTCTTCTCGGGGCTTTATCCGACGGATGGGGACGATTTCGAGCGGTTGCGGGATGCGCTGTCCAAGCTCCAGCTCAACGATTCTTCGCTGTTCTTCGAGCCGGAGAACTCGCGGATGGGGTTTGGTTTCCGGTGTGGTTTCCTGGGTTTGTTGCACATGGAGATCATCCAGGAGCGGCTGGAGCGGGAGTCTGGGCTGGACTTGATCGCCTCTTCCCCCAGCGTGCGCTACGAGGTCGAAACAGACGGCGAGACGCGCGAGATCACCAACCCGAGCGAGTTGCCGGAGACGTTTCAGGAGATCCGGGAGCCGATGGTGCGGGCGACGATCATCGCCCCTAACGACTACATCGGCGCGGTGATGGGCCTCTGCCACGAGAAGCGCGCCGTCTCGGTCGGGATGGAGTATCTCTCGACCCTGCGCGTGCAGCTCACTTACGATATGCCGCTGGCCGAGATCATCACTGACTTCTTCGACTCTTTGAAAAGCCGCACCCGCGGCTACGCCTCCTACGACTACGAGCGCAAGGAATACGAGCCGGCTGACCTCGTAAAGGTCGAGGTGCTCGTCTCCGGGGAGCCTGTGGACGCGCTTTCGATCATAGCCCACAGGGACAAGTCATATGCTCGTGGCCGGGCCCTGGTAGAAAAATTGAAAGAACTCATTCCGCGCCAGAACTTCGAGGTGCCGGTACAGGCGGCTGTCGGCAAGCGGGTCATAGCCCGCGAGACGGTGCGGGCCTACCGCAAGGATGTGACCGCCAAATGCTACGGCGGCGACATCTCCCGCAAACGCAAGCTCCTGGAGCAGCAAAAGGCCGGCAAGCGCCGCATGAAGCAAGTAGGCCGCGTCGAGATCCCACAAGAAGCATTCCTCGCGGCCCTTCGCATCTGAACTACGGTTTCGGAATTTTCGCCGGGCCTTCCTGGCTATCGCCATGAGCATCCGAGCTTCTCACGCGCTTTTCGAGCAACGGCATCAGGGAGTCGCATTGTTCTTTCCGACTCCCTGATTCCGTACCACGCTGGAAACTCAGTCCATCATGGTAAAATTACGGGCTGATGATGCTGTCAGAACGACAACACGAGATATTCTTGAAGACGCTGGAGTTGTACATTTCCACCGGCGCTCCGGTGGGCAGCCACGCTCTGGCTGAGGCGGTAGACGCGAGCAGCTCGACCATCCGGGCGGAGTTGGCCGACCTTGAGACGCGCGGACTTCTGACCCATCCTCATACCTCCGCGGGACGGGTGCCGACGGACGTTGGCTACCGGTACTACGTGGACGCTCTGATGGTCGGAAAGCCCATGGAGAGGCCCCTCTTCGAGACTCCGGAGGACACGGGCGATGTGGACGAACTCTTGCGGGGCGTTTCGGAGGGGATGAGCGAGGTCACGCGCCTTCTGGCGGTGGTGGCC
>JACDGB010000495.1 GCA_013815485.1 Rubrobacter sp. | reverse complement strand
GCCCAGAACCCGCCGAGGCCGTTGGTGCGGTCGATCCAGAAATACAGGTTCGGAAGCCCGCACCAACCGAGCTCGCCCGCCGGGCGTCCGGTCGGTGCATCCTCGTCGTTGACCATGAACGTGTACGCCCACGATTTCGGCATGCCGGGGAAGAACTCCGCGTCGTTCGATAGCTCCGGTATCGCGCCGGGCAGAAGCTTGATCTTGAGTTCCCCAAGCCCGTTCCGCGCCATCGCCTCGACGGTCTCCGCTTTCATAACCCGTCCGTGCGCGCCTTCACCATCGTTGAGTACCATGCGGATGAACTTCATGTAGTCGCCGACGGGGGCGTAGAGGCCGTGGCCGCCCATGTGCTGCTCCGGCTCCTGGTCCAGCTCGAAGTCCGAGAGCGCGGTCAAAACACCGTCCTCGCCGCGCTGGTGCATCGTCGCCCGCCGCGAACGCATCTCATCGGTCATCGTGAAGGCGCTGCTATCCATCCCGAGCGGCTCGAAGATACGCTCTTTCATTACCTCGCCGAGCCGCTTGCCACGCGCCCCCTCGACGACCTTCCCGGCCCAGTCTATGTTGCTCCCGTACTCCCAACGCTCGCCGGGATCGAAGAGCAAGACGGAGTCGAGTGACGCCTGCGTCGCCGTCACGACGCTCGGGACGTCACGCTTCTCGCCGTACTTTATGAGGTCGTGGTTGAAGAAGTCGTAGCCGAAGCCCGCCGTGTGGAGCATCAACTGCTCGACGGTTATATCGGACTTCGGGGCGCGGGTGCGCGGCTCGCCGCTCTCATCGAAGCCTTCGAGAACCTGGATGTCCGCTATCCCCGGCGCATATTCTTTGGCGGGATCTTCGAGCGAGATCTCACCTTCCTCAACGAGCTGCATCACCGCGGTGCCGGTGATGGCTTTCGTGCAGGAGAAGATGGCGAAGACGGTATCGGTCGTCATCTCCGGATCCTCGCCAAGCTCGCGCTTCCCCGCCGCTCCCTCGTAGAAGTTCCCCTCGCGGTCGGTCGCCATCGCGACCACGCCAGGCACGTCATTCTCCTGTTCGACTACTCCATCGAGCACGAAATCGGCGGCTTCCCTCAAGACGTCACTCATCTTTCCCTCGCTTCCGCGGCACGATCCCGCCGCATAGATTCCTCGCCCGAAATCCCCATTCGGACTCGCGTATTAATTGTAAACGCGGTCTCCGATCCCGGTCAAGCGTGTTCCAAAGTGTGAACGCTTTTATTTGATAGTAACCACTTATAAAGGTACATTACCCGTGGCGTGAAGCGCGAATACAGAGCGGCTTCACTAAATTTCCAGAAGAACTGTCGTCTCTCGGCGAAAACGCGAGGCTAGGGGATATATGTACAAAGAGATTTACGTCCCGGTAGACAACTCGGACTACTCCAACCAAGCGTGCGTGATCGGGGTCGACGTAGCACGCCAGTTCGGGGGCAGAGTAGCGGGCTGCCACGCCTACGCAGCCAAGATGCACGACGTGCGATTCCGGCAGATGGAGTCGGGACTTCCCGAGGAGTTCCGCGACGAAGACGAGATGAAGCGCCAGCGCAAGATCCACGACCAATTGATAACCAAGGGCCTCGAAATTATCACCGACTCGTACATAGACGTACTCGAACCACTCTGCGAGAAGCATGACGTGGAACTGGTCCGCCGCTCTTTGGAGGGCAAGAACTTCAAGGTCATCGTGGAGGACGTGAACGAAGGTCCCTACGACCTCGTCGTGCTCGGGGCGATGGGCATGGCCGCCGTGAAGGACACCATCCTCGGCACCGTCACGGAGCGCGTCGTGCGGCGCCTCAAGCACGCCGACACGCTGATCGTCAAGGACCTGGACCGGCATCCGTTCGAGCATATCGTGGTCGCGGTGGATGGCTCGGCCAAGTCACTCGGCGGCTTGAAGCGGGCCATCGGGCTGGCGCGGGAGTTTGGGGGGACGGTGGAGGCTATCTCCGTCTTCGACCCGTACTTCCATTATGCGATGTTCCATTCCATCGCCGGGGTTCTCTCCTCGAAGGCTCAGAAAGTCTTCCGGTTCAAGGAGCAGGAGAAGCTGCACGAGGAGATCATTGACTCGGGGCTCGCCAAGATCTACACGGCCCACCTGGAGAT
>JACDGB010000494.1 GCA_013815485.1 Rubrobacter sp. | reverse complement strand
CCGCAGCGCCCAGCGTCCCTTCCGGGAAATTCCGCTAGCCGCCCCGGTCCTCCGCTCCGTCATCAAGGACACGCAAACCAGAATTTCCCGGTCTTTGTGAGCTAGTCTGTGCCTCGGCATCATGTACGACCTAACGGGACGGCCACGAATGAGGCAGCAGTCGGACTACAGCTTCGAATCTTCGGATCCCCCAGACTCTACGGAGTGGGACGTCGAGGAGGAGGCCACTCACACGCGCATTCTATGGGTTCGAATCGCCGCTCTGGTTGCCTTTTTGGTGGTGGCTTTCATCGCAGGCTTCCTGCTGGCCCCAAGGGAAAGCTCGGACGCACGGGTCGGAGACTTGCGGGCGGATCTGCGGCAGTCCGAGGAAAACTCCCAGCAGCTCGAAGCACGACTTGCCGATGCCCGCCAGCAGCTCGTGGACGCCCAAGCCCAGGTCGAAGAGCTGGAAGCGGCAGCCGGTCCGGACCCCACCGCCACCGAGACGCCCTCGCCTTCTGAAGAGAAGACCAAGAGCTACACGGTTCAGCCCGGAGACACGCTTCAGGAAATCGCCGTCGACTACTACGGCGACATCGACTACGACGACTTCCTCGCCGAGTTCAACGGCATCGCCGACACCACCGAGTTGCCGGTCGGCTTCGACCTCGAGATACCTCCAAAACCAGAAACACCCTGACACCGGCCCTTTGGCGCGTCGCTTCGAGATCCTGGAGCACACGGCCGACGTTGGGCTGAGGGCATGGGGCGCCACGCTCGAAGAGATGTTCGCCGCAGCGACCGAAGCCGTCGCTCACATCGCCGGGGCTTGGGACCCGGGGCCGGGCGAGGAAATCCCCATCGAGGCGGAAGCCGCCGACCGCGGGGGACTGCTGGTCGACTGGCTCTCGGAGACCCTCTACCTGTTCGACAGCCGCGGCGCTGCGCTCGGTGGGGTGCAAGTCGCGTCCGTAAGCCGCGGCTCGTGCCGGGGATCGGTAACGTTGCGGGAGCTGCGGAACCCGGACGAGGGAGTGCAGGTCAAGGCCGTCACCTACCACCAGCTCGGGGTTGCTGAAGGCGCGCGGGGCTGGACGGCCACGGTCTATCTCGACATCTGAGACGACGTCGCAGCCGTACGGCCGGTGAGACGGCCAAGACGTCCCTCCCTGGAAAGGGTTCCTCTGATGTGGAGACGAGGCGGCTATCCGGGCTGGAAGAGCTCGATCGGGTTGCCGCTGGGATCGTCGAGCAAGATCTGCTTCCCGCCTCTGCCGCCGACGATCTCATTACGGAAGCGGGCGCCTGCATTCCTGAGTTCCTGGACCTCGGTGGCGAGGTCGTCGACCTCGAGCTGGATCCGGTTCCAGCCGCCGGACCCTGGCACGCGCCCGTCGGGCATCGGCTGGGCCGCCCCTCCGGGACCTGACGGCGCGTTCAGAAGCAACCGCAGGTCACCCCGGACGAGGCTCGCGAAACCGGGCCCGGGGTGCAGGTCGACGTCGAACCCGAGCCGCTCTGTGTAGAAGAGAATCGCCGCCTCGACGTCGTCGACGATGTAACGCACGCTGACTGTGGCCATGTGTCTACCTCCTGAGTAATCATCAGTAAAACTGACGATCAGTCTAGAGGATTATCATGGGCTCATGCCCGCCTTGGACACAACTTCGTGAACGAGTTCTCCGACGACACCCTTCCGCCCGCCCTCTCGGATCGGCTCGGGTACCTGCTCGGCCAGGCGCACCTCGCTCACCGCCGGAGGGCCGAAGTGCCGCTCGCCTCGCTTGGGCTCGGCGTCAAGGAGTTCGGCGCACTTTCAGTGCTGGCCGACGAAGGCCCGCTCTCCCAACAGCGTCTTGGAAAGAGGATGCGAGTAGACCGCACGACGATGGTGGCGGTCGTCGACGAACTCGAGCGGAACGGCTTCGTCGAGCGCGAGCGCGACCCCGATGACCGCCGAGCGTACGCGCTTCGGGCCAACTCTCAGGGCCGTCGCGTGCTCCGCCGCGCCGACGAGGCCGCAAGGAGGGCGGACGCCGAGTTCCTGGCGCCGATACCCACCGCGGATCGGAGGCAGCTCAAGAACCTCCTGCGAAGACTGATCTCGCCATGAAGCACCGATGAAGGCTCGGAGGGCCTTGGCCG
>JACDGB010000493.1 GCA_013815485.1 Rubrobacter sp. | reverse complement strand
CAACGAGATCTTCTCGGAAACGCTGGGGCGCGGCTGGGCTTTTCTTTATTCGGGTAGCCGGTTGGCCTGCGGTGGGTGCGCCGCAGATCACCGCGCCTTTATCGGCGCTTCCCAGAACGCTGCCGCCGGACGTCGCCTGGCTGAGGGAGATCGGTCACGCCACGATCACCATCCGGGAATCTGACGATGGGAACGTCTATCTGCTACCAGATTCGCAATCACCGATCACGGTTGGAGGGTACCGGCATCTCGATCCGTCGTGTCCGGGAGGAGCCTCGTTCCCAGCGTGTTCAACTCCTCGTCCATGATCTGCTCGAAGGTGTTCCCCAGCTCGTCCTTCGCCAGGCTCACGAGCCTTCCCTCCTCGTCCACGTATTCCGTCTCCACCAGCAAGTCGGCGATGGCGGCGATCACCTCCTCGTCCACGACGTCCCCGTTCTCGTCGTAGGTAGTCTCGACGATGAAGCCGATTTCGTCCACGCTGCGCCGGGTTGTCCTTCCATCCTCGCCGGTGACGCCCGCGGTCTGATCCACGGCCCGCTCGCCTAGCCGCTTGACCAGTTCGCTTTCCCCGCCGTTTTTCCGGACCTCCTCTACGGCGATCCGAAGCGCCACCTCGGTGATCTCGGACCTGGAAAGGCTGACATCCCCCTCGGGCCGAAGCTCCTGCCGGAGCCTGTCCAGCTCCGCGCCGAGCTGCTTGGAAAGATTGAACGTGATGCCTACCCGCTCCGGCTTCTCCTCCCAGAAGACAATGGCTTCGCTGCCCGAAGAAGACAAGCTTGCTTTCTGGTCAGCGCCGCGAGACTCCGAAAGAGTCCGCCCTCCGCTGGAGACTCCGGGAGCTTCGCCCAGGATGGTCCCCATGAGATCTTCCGGCACTTTTTTCCTACTGCCCATGCCTTCGCTCACCTCCCTTTTGCGAGCCGCTGTGCCAGGCGGGCGTAATCGGCGGCTCCGTTGCTTCTTCTCGCGTACTCGAAGATGTGTTGGCCGAAGCCCGGCGCCTCCGAGAGCCTCGTGTTGTACCGCACCGCCGGCCAGAGAGCATCGGGGAAGTGGCGCTCCAATTGCTCCATGATCTCAGCGCTTTTCTTCACCCGACCGTCATAGAACGTGGGGATTATGCCCTTTATGAGCAGGCCCTCCCGATATTGCTGCACCTCATTCACGCGGCCCAGGAAGTCGCCTATCCCCTGCAACGCCAGCACCTCCATCGAGACCGGGATCAGGATCTCATCTACATAGAAGAGACAATTGACGCTGAGAACGTCCCACGAGGGGGCCGTGTCAAGCAGTACGAAGTCGTAGCCTCGGAGGTCTTCCAGGGCTTCGCTCAACACCAACTCGGAGCGCATGTCCCTTCGAGAGATCATGCGTTTCACGCCGGAGAGCGTCCCTCCGCCGGAGATCACGAACAAGTTCTCGCGAGCTTCGATTTGCACGTCATCCAGGCCGGCGTCGCCCTGCACGAGATCCGCCAGTCCTTCACCTGCCCGGATACCCAGGCTCTTCGTGATTTGTCCTTGAGTGTCGCAGTCCACGAGTAGGGTCCGGTAGCCCGCCAGAGCCAGTCCCGCGCCTACATTCACGCAGGTCGTGGTCTTCGCAACCCCGCCCTTCGCATTAGTGAACGCTATCTTTCTCAACCATGCCCCTGTGGATACGCTTGGTTTGTCGCGGCAATTATATAGATTACAGTCTCGACCTTCCCGAAGGCGCAACTTCCATGTCGAACCTACCCACGAGAACCATCCAGCACGCGCTTACGGATACTCGCGTGGATAATGGCTCGGGGCGTGTAAGTTGGGTACACTGGTGGATCGCAATGATCATCCCTGAACGCGGACGCAAAGAAGCTATCAGCGGGGCCGGGGAAGGTAACCCCGGCCCTTTTCCAAAACAGGCTTCCGTTATCGTCAGAGGTTGGTGAGGTTGCCCACCGGACCGCCTGCTGTATTGAGCCGTTGGCACTCGCCGCATAGCTGTTTGTCGCCCGTACCCTGCCGGACGTTCTCCGGCTCGATGTTGCCGCCGGTGATGCAACTCGGGTTGTCGTGATAGACGACCGCGTTGACCGAATGCCACGTTCCTTCGCCCGTCAGGGAGCCGGTGGTTCCCTTCAGC
>JACDGB010000007.1 GCA_013815485.1 Rubrobacter sp. | reverse complement strand
GCCTTTGATAGCGTCGGCGGCATCCTTCGATACCATGCCCTCGCCGGCGACGTAGACCGTGCCGTCATCCTCGACGGAGATGTTCACGCCGAACTGCTCCTGAAGGGCGTTTATCGTCTTGCCGCCAGGACCAATGAGCATCCCGATCTTGTCCTTCGGGATCTTCAACACCTCGACCCGAGGAGCAAACTCCGAGACTTCCTCGCGGGGTTCCGCGATAGCGTCGCGCATGATGTCCAGGATCTCCAGCCGACCCTTCTTCGCCTGCCCGAGCGCCTCGTTCAGAAGCTCGGCGGAGACGCCGGTGATCTTCATGTCCATCTGAAGCGCGGTGATGCCATCCCGCGTTCCAGCGACCTTGAAGTCCATGTCGCCCATGTGATCCTCGAGGCCCTGGATGTCACTCAGGACAACGTAATCGTCGCCCTCCTTGACCAGTCCCATCGCCACCCCGGCGACCGGAGCCTTGATCGGCACGCCACCGTCCATCAGGGCCAGCGCCGAACCGCACACGCTCGCCATCGAGGAAGAGCCATTGGATTCCAGCACGTCGGAGATTATGCGAAGCGCGTACGGGAACGTCACTTCGTCCGGGACGACCGGGAGGATGGCCCGCTCCGCCAGCGCGCCGTGCCCGATCTCACGCCGCCTTGGAGTCCCGAGGCGGCCCGTCTCTCCGGTAGAGAACGGCGGGAAGTTGTAGTGGTGCATGAAGCGTTTGCCGGTCTGCGGCTCGATGGTGTCAAGCCTCTGCGCGAGCCCGAGATCGGCCAGCGCCAGCGAAGAGATCACCTGCGTCTCGCCGCGAGTAAACAGCCCGGTGCCGTGGACCCGAGGCAACACCCCAACCTCTGCGGAAGTCGGACGAATCTCATCGAGCGCCCGCAGATCCGTCCTCTTACGATCTTCGAGGTAGAGCTTGCGAAACGCTTCCTTCTCCAACGTATAAAGCGCGGCGGAGATCTGGGCGATTTCCTCTTCCTCGCGGCCTTCGGTCAGCTCGTCGCGCAGTTCGCCCAAAGCGTCGCGGCGGGCGCGGCGGTCGGTCTGGACGAGGCTCTCCTTGATGCGGTCGAGGTATTGGCCCCGAAGTTCCGCCACGAAGGGGTTCTCCTCCGGTGCCTCGAAGACCTGATTCTCCTTGCCGTGCTCGCTGGCCCATCCCTCTATAGCCTCCGCCTGCACGCGAACGGTCTCTTGGGCGAGCTGCAATGCCTCGACCATGACCTCCTCGGGGACCTCGTTGCCTCCAGCCTCGACCATCGTGATGGCCTCCTTCGTGCCGGCTACCACGAGGTCGAGATCGCTCTCGGAGATCTGATCGTATGTGGGGTTGAGGATGAAGCCGCCATCAGGGTCACGCCCGACGCGCACGGCCCCGATGGGTCCCTCGTTCGGGATATCAGAAAGCGCAAGCGCCGCCGAGGCGCCGACCATGCTCACCGTGTCATACGGCGTATCTTGATCTGCCGTGAGCACGGTGCCGACGACCTGTAGCTCGTAGTGATAGTTCTTCGGAAATAGCGGGCGTAGCGGGCGGTCGGTGAGGCGCGAGGTCAGGATGGCCTTCTCGGAGGGCCGTCCCTCGCGCTTGATGAAGCCGCCCGGTATCTTGCCGGCGGCTGACATCCGCTCCTCGATATCCACGCTGAGGGGCAAAAATGTGGCGCCCGGCCTCGGTGAGGAACTGCGGGTCACGGTGGACAGGAGCATGGTATCTCCGAGCCTGGCGGTCACGGAGCCACCGGCCTGGCGGGCCAACTTGCCGGTTTCGAGCACGATGGATCGCTCGCCGACGGGGATCTCTAAACGCATATTATCTTTCTCCTCTTGCTTAAGTATTTGCTCGGACGGAGGCCGTTGTCTACCGGCGCAGTCCGAGCCTGGCGATGAGCGCGCGATATCGCTCGATGTCCTTTTTTTGCAGGTACTTCAAAAGTCGGCGTCGTTTGCCGACCATCTGCAACAGACCTCGCCGGGAATGGTAATCGTGCTTGTGAATGCGTACATGATCCGTCAGGTGGCTTATGCGCTTGGTCAACACCGCGACCTGCACCTCAGGCGAACCCGTGTCACCCTCGTGCGTCTGGTGCTCCCGGATGATCTCCTCTTTATTCTCTACTACCGCCAACTTCCTCTTTCTCCTCTTCTTCCGACATATCAGATCACTTCATCTTATCAAGGCTTATGCTACCACATGCATCAAATCGTATGATCCATGATCCCACGCGCCTCCTCCACGTCGCGTGAAATCTGCCCTCGCAACTCCTCGATCCCCGAGAACCGCTTCTCAGCCCGGATGCGCCGCGCAAACCCCACGTCAACGACCTTTCCATACAAGTCTCCCTCGAAATCCAGCAGATGAGCCTCCACCCGACTCTCGGCCCGCGCGAAGGTCGGCGCCACCCCGACGTTGGTGCAGGCGGCATGCTCCCCGCCATCGAACCGGACAAAACCGGCGTACACGCCCCTCGCTGGCACGGCCGCGGCGGGGTCCGGGAGCACGTTCGCCGTCGGGAAGCCTATCTGCCTTCCACGCCGGTCTCCCTCCACGACCTCGCCCCGCAGCACGTATGGCCGTCCGAGGAGCAGTGCCGCCTCTCCCACGTCTCCCGCCACCACCAGGTCCCGGATGCGGGTGGAGGTGATCTCCGCCTCGCTCACGCCGCGCAGCGGGACAGCATACGCCTCTCCCCCGACTTCACGCATGAGTCGGCGCAAATCCTCGAAATCCCCAGTCGCTCGGTGTCCGAACCGGAAGTTCTCGCCCACCACGACCGCCTCCGCCCCCATCTCCTCGATGAGAACGTCCCGCGCGAACTCTTCCGGGCTCTTCCTGGAGAGTGCCACGTCGAAGCGGATGGCTCGCATCTCATCCGCGCCCTGCCGCTCCAACTCCTCACGCCGCAACTCCATCGTCGTGAGTAGTTTCGGTTCCTTGCCCGGCCACAATACTGCTCGTGGATGAGGATCGAAGGTCGCCGCGATCAGGCGCGTCTCTCGCCTTCGCGCCTCCTCCACGCCTCGACGCAGCACCGCCCGGTGCCCGAGATGCACGCCGTCGAAGTTCCCGAGAACGACGACTACTCCGCGCACAAGACCGCCTCGGGCCGCGCCTCATCCCCCGAATCCCGGTATATCGCGAGCAGATCATCCCCGCTCATCACCCGGTAAGGACCTTCGATCCCCGCCTTCGGCAACGACCGTCCACTGCACACATCGCGCCGAACCTTCTGCGTGACCGTCAGCGCCGGAAGATGGACGACCACCTCACTCGCTTGTATTATGTGGTTATTTAAGGTGTCTTCTGTCAGGTCGTCGAGATTCGTGGCGTGTTCGAGGGTCAGGTGACCGACGCTGGCGCGGCGGAGGGCGGTGAGGTATGCGCCGGTTTCGAGGGAGGCGGCGAGGTCGGCGACGAGGGTACGGACGTAGGTTCCGCTGCTGCAAGAGACCTCGAAGGCGACGGTCTGGGAGGCGGCGTCGAGGTTGGTCAACGTGAAGGAGTGGACTTTGACGGGGCGGGACTCGCGTTCGACGGTCTCGCCGCGGCGGTGGGCTTTGTAGAGGCGTTCGCCGCCGACCTTGACGGCGGAGGTCATTGGTGGGGTTTGGAGAATTTCTCCGGTGAACCGTTCGAGGGCCGCCCGCAGGTCTTCCTCGTCTGGCATGGGGGCATCTAGGGGTGAGATATTGCCTTCCGCGTCGAGGGTGTCTGAGATGGCGCCGAATCGGGCGGTTGTGGCGTAGGATTTATCGAGGTCCGTGACGTATCGGGAGAGGCGGGTTGCGCCCCCGATCACGAGCACCAGCAACCCGGAGGCCAGAGGGTCGAGGGTTCCGGTGTGGCCGATCCTGGTTTTTCTCGGGAGCAGGCGCTTGACGACGGCGACCGCACCGGCGCTCGTGATGCCGGGCGGCTTGTCCAGAAGCAGGGCTCCATCCGGCGCCCTCGAAGCTATCGTCCGCCCCCGAGATCCACGACGCCTTCGAGGTTTTCTAGCAATTCTTCTTTGGCTTCGCGCGGTTTCATGCCCTTTCTGGTGTATCCGGCGGCCAGCTTATGGCCCCCGCCACCGAAGATCCGGGCCACCGCGCCCACGTCCACCGACTCGGAGCGCAAGGAGCCCTTGGTCCCTTCCGGGACTTCTCGCAAATGCGCCACCACATCCACGCCAGCGACCGTGCGGAGCTGGTCAATGGCTTCTTTGGAGTCGAGTTCTCCCGCGCCGGTGCGTTCGTAGTCTGCTTTGTCCACCGTGGAGATGAGGGCATCACCGTACTGAACGGCGTTGGCTAGCACGATGCCGACGATCTTGAGTTGCTCGATGGAGCCTCGGCGGTTGATACGCTCGTTTACCTCAGCCGGGACCACTCCGGCCCGGAGCAGGTCCGCGACCAGTTCGTGGGCTTCGGGCGAGATGTTGCGGAACGTGAAGCCGCCCGTGTCCGTCCTGACGCCGACGTAGATGGCCTCGGCAGCGGCCCGGTCGAGGGGTATCTCCAGTTCCCGGTACAGTTCGGCCACGAGTTGGGCGGTCGCAGCGGCCCCGGCGTTGACCAGGTTGTATTCGGCGTAGAGCGGATTGTCCTCGTGGTGATCCAGGTTCAAGCGGGCGCCTTCGTCCGGCATGGGGACGCCGGTTCGGTCGGGACGGGAAGTATCCACGACGAGCAGGTCGTGGCCGGTGGGCAACTCCGTGAGCGCATCGTCCGGCAGGAGCCAGCCAAGATAGCCGGGCACCGCCTCGGCGTGGCAGAATACCGCCTCCGCGCCGAGAGAGAGCATCAGGCGCACCAGCGCAGCAGAACTGCCGATGGCGTCTCCGTCGGCCCCAACGTGGGTCGTGACAGCTACGCAGTCCAGTGTTTTCAAGAAGTCCGCTAATTCTCGGACGGTATTATTCGTTGTCTGGGTCGTCATGTGTTTTTACCTCCCTCAGGACTGCGTCTATTCTGGACGCTCTTTCGACTACGGGGTCGGGCTCGAACCGGAGTCTGGGCGTGCGCCTCAGGCGCGTCTGCGCCCCGACGGAGCTTTGTATGCGACCGGCTGCGCTCTGCAAGCCTTCCCGCGCCTCCTCTTCATTCTCCCCTGCCAGCACGCTGTAGAAGACCGTTGCCTGGCCGAGGTCCGGGCTCACGCGAACTCCGGTCACGGTAACGAGGCCGTTTATGCGCGGGTCGGAGAGCGCGGCGACCTCTTCGCCAGCTATCTCCTTTAGTTGGGATTCGATCTTGCGGGTGCGTTCGCTCATGGCGATATCCTTCTCACAGCTTCACGAACTCCTCGCGCCACTCGACTATCGCCAGTTCCTCGTAGTTGAGGAGTTGGCGCCGGATCTCCTCTCGCTTCGCCTCGGCGGCGTGCCGGGAGACGGCGGCCAAAGCAAATTCGATAGTAGCCCGTTGCCACGAGTCCTGATGATCCGCCTCGACCACGGAGACGTTTTTGCGGCGCAAACGGTCCTTCAAGGAGCGCAGCGTCTGACGTTTATCCTTGAGGCTGGAGGAGAAGGGCAACTCCAGCTCCAGCCTCACGGCGCAAAACAAGCGGCGTCTCCTTCTAGCGAGGTACTTCGATGATCTCGAAGAACTCCAGCACGTCGCCTTCCTTGATGTCATTGAAGTTCTCGACGCCGATACCGCACTCGAAACCCTGACGCACGGAACGCACATCGTCCTTGAAGCGTCTGATGGAGGCGATGTTGCCGTCGTAGACGACCGTGCCATCGCGCACCACGCGGACGCGGTCGTTGCGGGAGATCTCACCGCTCGTCACGTAGCAACCGGCGACCAAACCAGCGTTGGGGACGCGGAAAGTCTGGCGAACCTCGGCGACGCCCGTCTCGTGCTCCTGCTCTTCGGGGGCGAGCATCCCGCGCTGGGCGGCTTCGATCTCTTCGAGCGCCTGGTAGATTACTTCGTAGGTCCGGATCTCCACCCCCTCGCGCTCGGCGACCTGCTTGGCCGTGCTGGTCGGCCTGACGTTGAACCCAAGCAAAATACCATCGCTCGCGGAAGCCAACATCACATCCGAGTCCGTCAGCGCGCCGACGCCCGAACGGACGACATTGACGCGAACCTCATCGGTGGTGAGTTTGGCAAGCGCCTCCTTGAGAGCCTCGACGGATCCGGCAACGTCCGCCTTGACGACGAGGTTGAGGTCCTGTGTGCCGCCCTCGCCGAGCAACTGCTCCAATGTTCGGCGGCTGCCGCCCTGCGCGAGCTCCTGCCTCTGGAGGGCCGAAGCGGCGGTTTGGGCACGGTCGCGCGCCATGCGCTCGCGCTCGACGACCTCGAAGCGAGTCCCGGCTTCCGGAACGCCGGAGAGTCCGAGAACCTCGACCGGTTCTCCCGGCCCCGCATCCTGTACGCGCTGGCCCGTGTAGTCGAGCATCGCCCGCACCCGCCCGTAAGCCGTGCCCGCGAGGAGCACGTCTCCCTTGTTCAGGGTGCCGCGGCTAAGGAGCAGCGTGGCGACAGGACCGCGGCCAGGGTCGCGCTCGCCCTCGATCACGTACCCGCTCGCCGGAGCGTTCGGGTTGGCCTTGAGTTCTTCTAGCTCGGAGACGATCAAGATGTTCTCCAAAAGATCTTCTATGCCCTCGCCGGTCCTGGCGGAGACCCTCACCGTCACCGTCTCACCGCCGTAAGCCTCCGGCATGAGGTCCCGCTCGGAGAGCTCGCCGAGTACCCGGTCAATATTAGCGTTGGGTACGTCTATCTTGTTCAACGCCACCACGATCGGCACCCCGGCGGCCCGCGCATGCTCTATGGCCTCCTGGGTCTGAGGCATGACCCCATCGTCCGCGGCCACCACGAGCACGACCACGTCCGTCACCCGCGCCCCACGGGCCCGCATCTCGGTGAACGCCTCGTGGCCTGGGGTGTCTATGAAGGTGATCGGACTGCCATTGCTCTCGACCTGATACGCGCCGATGTGCTGGGTGATGCCACCGGCCTCCCCGGTCTGCACGTTGGCCCGCCGGATGCGGTCGAGCAGCGACGTCTTGCCGTGGTCCACATGGCCCATGACCGTCACCACCGGCGGCTTCTCTTCCAGGTCCTCGGGGGCGTCCTCGGGGATCACCGTTTCCGGCTCGGGCTCCTCAACCGCGCCAACCTCGACCTCGACGTTCATCTCCTCGGCGACTAGCTCTATCTCCTCAATGGAGAGGGTCTGAGTCTGGGTCCGCATCTCCCCCAGGTTGAAGAGGATCTGCACGATCCTGGCCGGCGGAACCTCCAAGACGCCCGCCATGTCCTGAACGGTCGCCCCAGGCTCGATCCGCACGGATGTTTTCTCCGCCTTCTCTTCAGCCTCCTCGGGCTCCTCGCGCAGCTCCTTCGGGGCAGCCGGCGCCGGACGCGAGGCCCGGTTCGTCGCGCTCGCGTCTATGACGACCCGGCGGCGCTTCCGGTCCTTCCTGCGCCCCGGCTGGCCTGGAGACGCCTTCTCAGCCGGGACCGAGACAGGTTCCTCGGCGGGAGCCTCCTGAATGGTGGCGCCATGCCCCGAACGCTCCGCCTCCTCGCGGGCTTCCGTGGCCTCCTTCTCCTGGGCCTCCGTGCGGCCATTCGGCGTGGCGTCAGCAGAGGCGCCGTTGCCAAAGACTTGCTGGTATACGTCGTCCTCGACGGAGGAGGAGTGACTCTTCACCTCGATCCCGGCCTCTTTGAACCGGTCCAGGACTTCCTTGCTCGCAAGCGATTGCTCGCGGGCTATCTCGTAAATACGCTTACTCATCGGATCCCCTACCCTCTACCATGCCCTCGAACTCGGCCGCCTGCGCCTGATGAGACGAAATGCCGCAGAAAAGCGACCCGGACAGCGCCATGTTCGCGCAGCGCCGGCCATTCGATAGGACCGCCCTGCAACGCCTCATGCTCGACTCGTCGTCGGGCTCCCAGTCCTCTTCCTCATCCTCGAATTCGATGGCCTGGCTCTCGGGTTTGATGTCTATCTTCCAGTCCGTCAGCTTCACGGCCAGCCTGGCGTTCTGGCCCTCGCGCCCTATCGCCAGCGAGAGCTGGTCGTCGGGGACTATGACCTCGGCCTGCTGCTCGTCCTCATCCAGATAGACCTCGCGCACGCGGGCGGGACTCAGCGCCTTCGCTATGAAGCGCGCCGGGTCAGGATCCCACTGGATAATGTCTATCTTCTCGTTCCTCAGCTCGGAGACGACCGCCCGAACGCGGCTCCCCCGCGGACCAACGCACGCCCCCACCGGGTCTATCCCCAGCTCGTTGGACCACACGGCGACTTTCGAGCGTAGCCCGGCCTCGCGGGCGACGGCCCGAATCTCCACGAGCTTGTCGTAGATCTCCGGCACCTCCAACTCGAAGAGACCCTTCAATAAACCCTCGTTGCGGCGGCTGACCACGAGCCCCGGACCACGGCCAGGCTCCCGGATCTCCAGCAAATACACCTTGATGCGCTGGCCGTTCTCGTACCGCTCGTTGGATACCTGCTCGCTGGCCGGCAATATGGCCTCGACCCTGCCGAGGTCCACCAGCGTCATGCGGCGGTGCGCCTGCTGCACGATGCCGGTCACGATGTCGCCCATGCGGTCGCCGTACTCTTCGAGGAGCTGGTCGTTGTGGATCTCGTTGAGGCGCTGCATGAAGTTCTGTCGCATCACGTAGGCCGCCATGCGCGTGAAGTCGTGCGGCGTTATGTCCTCGTCGTCGCGCATAACGCGAAGGTCGCCGGTCTCTTCATCGAGGACGACCTGCGCCTCCTCGTCGGCTCCTTCGCGGTTCAGGTAGGCCGCGAGAAGGGACTCTTCGAGGACGCCCTTCACCGTCTCGAACGGTACGTTTTTCTGCGTCTCTATCTCTCGTAGCGCGGATAACAGTGCGGTGTTCATATCGTTATATGTCCTCCTTGAGGTTCGCCCGGACGACGGAGCCGAACGGCAACTCCACCTCCGACTCGCCTTCAGAGAGTTTTAGTGTGAATTCCTCGTCTCCGGCCCGCTCTATGGTGCCGGTGAAGTTGCGACGACCGTCTATCGGTTCGGCTACCTTGATCTTTGCTTCACGTCCGATGAAGCGCCGGAAGTGATCCGGCCTCGTCAAAGGGCGCTCGATGCCGGGAGAGGAAACCTCGATCATGCCGTCGTACCCTTCGCTCTCCAGCGCCGGAGACACCGCGGATACCACCCGCGAACAGAACTCGTGATCAACCGGCCCGTCCGTCCGGTCAACCAGAATCGTCAGCAGCGGCCCACCCGAAAACCGGGCGTCCACCAACTCGGCTTCACCGGGCAACAAGCCCTCCACCGCCTCCGAAATTTTCTCCAGTCCCGCCGTCTCTCTCACCTTCTTCGAGCGATAAAAAAAGCAACGGGTCCGAAGACCCCTTGCTTCCGTACAACAGATACTATTCTACAACAGAGTATGTAGGTTACAAGGCGACGAAGATTCCTCGCCGCAACGCGGATCTAAAGTCTTCGTGGCCGAAGCCAATACCCCAAGATCAGTGGGGTGAAGACCTGGCGAGAAGATGCAAAAGGTGCCAGAAAAACAACGCGGACACCACCAAGACGACCACGATCTGTATTCGCCCCTGCGTTGGTGGTCCCTTCATCGTCAGAATCCCGAGCAAAGCGACGATCCCCACCTCCGCGAGTGTGCAGGCGAGGTCCAGGACTCCGGACCCCTCGACTTCGCCGGCGTGCGGCCCGAAGAGCGGTATCCCCGAGGTGCGCGTCACCAGCCAGAGGATCACGATGGACAGGTTGCCCGCAATCCCGAGAATGAATAGCGACCGGCCAGACCAGCGTAGCAGGACCAGAGCATACATCCCCTGAGCGCCTGCAGCGGCCAGAAAGAAGACCCCATATCCCCACCACTCCTCGAAATGTTCCGGTGCCGCCCACAGGTGAATGGCCGCCGCGAGCAGTGAAAGAACCGCGACCGCGTACACGGTTGTGTTGGATCTCCCGGTTGCAAGGGAACCTGCGCTCACCCTCGCCGCCTCCTCACGCCTTGCCGGAAAGACTACCGAACGCGCGGCGACGTTGCGGAGGCGGGCTGAACGCCGGCGTCGCTGGAGCGGAGCATCGTCAGGAGGGAGTAGGCTAGGATCAAGCCCCCCGCCATCAGCGTCACATGGAAGCCGTACTCGATGTAGAGAAGACCCTGCAAATCGTTGCCATTGTGGATGTGCATGTTGTCATGGGGCCACCAGGAGACCAGGAACCAGCCAATAGCGAGGTACATCGCCCACGCCCTCAACGGAGATCCACCCACCGCCCGGCTTATGGACGGGAAGCCGAAGAGCAAGAACGAGACGCCCAGACCGAACGTCAGCGCCTCGAAGACAGCAAGGAAGAGAAAGAACGGTAACTGTCCTGCGGTAGGCTCTGGTCCGCCGGTAGCCGGCGGCCAGATGACCTGGCCGAGAGCCATCGCCGGCACGGCGACGACAGCGGTGACGAGAGCAATTTTTACCCAGGGTTTCAAGACATGCCCCTTCCGTTCACTTGCTAGCAACATTCCTGCCTTAATTCTAGCGAACGGGAGGTTCCGGCGCATCCCCCAAATGTACTAATTTAAGAATGGCGGCTACGTGAGCCTACCGGCTGTTACTTCCAGCCGTCCTTCTCTATCTCATCGAAGAGGGCGTCGTAGATATCGTCGCGGCCGACTTTCCGAAGGGGCTGGCCTTTGGAGAAGATCACACCGTCGTCCTTGCCGCCAACCACGCCGTGCCGCTCCAGCTTCATCGTCCTCAGGCCGGACTCAGAAAGGATTCCGGGCCGGTCACTCGCTCGGGGACGTTGAGGGTACCGTGGCGCTTCATCCACCCGTCGAAGGCGGCGAGCGCGATGAATTCCAGCCCCAGGGGGCGGTTTTCGGAGTCGAGATCGGCGTTGACGCCCTCCTCGAGTTCTATGGTTCGCTCCACCCGGCCTTCGTTGATCCTGATGTAGAGAGCATCGGCCTCGCTGTCGAACTCGAACCTCACCAGCCTAACCTTCCTCCAAGTCTATAGCGCTGATAATTCTAGCATCGGTTCCACCCTCGAAAGCGTCCTCCGCTACTCGCTTGCCGTAGCTCGGGTACGAGAGATCCGGCTCGTTCATCACGCGCAAGATGTCAGCCTCGGAAACGTCGCGTTCCCTCATGCGTTGCCATGCGTGGCGCGTATAACGCAGCCGCTCGTATCTCACGACAACGGACTGCGCAGGTCGTTACTTCCAGCCGTCCTTGCCTATCTCCTCGAAGAGAGCTTCGTAGATGTCGTCGCGGCCGACCTTGCGGAGGGGCTGGCCTTTGGAGAAGATCACGCCGTCGTCCTTGCCACCTGCTACCCCATAATCCGCGTCGCGGGCCTCGCCGGGACCGTTGACGATGCAGCCCATCACGGCAACCGTGAAGTGATCCTCGTAGTGCTTGAGACCGTCCTCGACCTGGGCGGCCATCCCGATCACATCGAAGCCCAAAGTCCGGGCGCAACTCGGGCAGGCGATGACGTTGGGACCGCGATGACGAAGGTCGAGGCACGAGAGGATGTGGTAAGCCACCGGGATCTCCTCGACAGGGTCTTCCGCCAACGAGATGCGGATGGTATCTCCGATGCCGTACGGAAGTAGCTGGCCCAAAGCCGCCGCGCTCTTGACGGCGCCTGGCAGCTTCGTGCCGGCCTCCGTGACGCCGAGGTGGAGCGGGGCGTCGGAATGCTCGCGGAACTTTTTGTTCGCCTCGACCATCTCGGTGACGTTGCTGGCCTTCAGCGAGACCTTGAAGTTCGTGAAGCCCATCTCCTCGGCGACTTCGACCTTGTGCAGCGCGCTCGCCACGAGGGCCTCCGCTTTCGGCATGTCCCAGTACTTCTTCTCGACGGAGCCGGAGTTGACGCCGATCCGCATGGCGACGCCGGTCTCCATGCACTTCTCGATGACTTGGCGGTAGCGGTCATCGCTCCCGATATTGCCGGGGTTGATGCGGACGCACGCCGCGCCTGCATCCGCCGCCCCGAGTGCCATCCGGTAGTCGAAGTGGATGTCGGCGATCAAGGGCACCGGACTACGCCACACGACCTCCTTGAATCCTTTGAGCGCCTTGGAGCCGTTCACCGAGACGCGAACGAGATCCGCTCCCGCGGAGTTCAGATCGTAGACTTGCTGGACGGTCGCCTCCACGTCGTGGGTCGGAGTATTGGTCATGGACTGCACCGCCACTTGAGCCCCACCGCCAACCGGCACCTCGCCGACCATGATCCTCCGGCTAGTAATCGGACGCTCGTGTACCGCTGTCTCTGTCATGTGTGCCAAATCCCTCCGACGCTCTTTGCTTGTTCCCAGTCTACTCCGGGATGAACGGCTGTCCATTAAAGAGTTTACTAACGTCCGCGTAAGTTGCGAACAAAAAGAGCGCGAGGACCAGCGCGATCCCCACAGCCGCCACCTTCCCCATCGTCTCCGGCCTCACCGGACGCCCCATCACCTTCTCCGCCGCTATGAAGAGCAGATGCCCCCCATCCAGCGGCAGAAGTGGCAGCAAATTGAACAAAGCCAGGTTCAAACTGATAAGCGCCAGAAGCTGAGGAAAAAACCCCTGCTGCACGGACTCGCTCCCGACGGTCGTGATGCCGACCGGACCACTCACGTTGTCGTAGAAGCTCTGCTCGCCGGTCACGAGTTGCCCCACGAACGCTCCCATGAGGCCCGTGATGCGCACGATCTCCGTGACGGATTTGCCAAGCGCCTCAAGCGGCCCGAACGTCTCCTTGATAGCGACCGGCTGCACGCCAACGAGCGCGCGCTGATCGTTCTGCGGGTCCGAGCCAAGCTCTCCCGAGAACTCCTTCTCGGCGCCGTTTCGCTCGACGATCACGGTCACGGGATCTCCGGGGCGCTGATCCGAGACGATGGTCTGAAACTCCTGCCATTTCTCGGTACTCTGCCCGTCCACCGAAAGAACCTGGTCTCCCGATTGGATGCCGACATCGGCGGCGAAGGAGTTTGGGACGACCTCATCCACCTCCGTGGTCGCGCCCGTGATGACGCCGGAGAACATGAAGACGCCGGCCAGGATCAAGACCGCCGCCACGAGGTTGGCGAACGGCCCGGCGAAGATGATGAGAGCCTTCCGCCACGGCGCTTTGGCCGGATACGTGTCCGGCCCGAGGTCGCTCTGGTCCACGTCGACGCTCGTCATGCCCTCCATCCCGGCGAGCTTGGCGAAGCCGCCGAGCAAGATGATGCGGAACGAATAGACAGTCTTCCCGAACTTCTTCTTGAAGATCGCCGGCCCGAACCCGACCCCGAACTCGGGCACGCGCACGCCGAGTGCCTTCGCCGTGAGCATGTGCCCCATCTCGTGGATGACTATAAGGAGTATCAGCCCGAGCATCGCAACGACTACCGTCATCGGGCCGCGACCTCCGCCACGAGCCGAACGGCCTCGCCGCGAGCCCAGTTATCCACGGCCTCTATGGCCTCCATACTGTCCATCTCTCCATTCTTCGGGACACGCCCGAGGACATCTTCGATCACGCCCGCTATCCGGGGAAAGTCTATCCCCCGGTCAAGGAACGACTCCACCGCCACCTCGTTGGCGGCATTGAGCGCAACGGGATACGCGCCTCCGGCCCGCCCCGCCTCGACCGCGAGCGGCAAACACCGGAACACGTCGCTCCGAGGCTCGTGGAACGTCCAGACGGCGCCTCCGAAGGATACGCGGTCCGCCCCCACATCCACTCTCTCCGGGTACAGCATTCCATAGGCGATGGGCAGGCGCATATCCGGCTGCGCCGCGTGCAGTATCGCGGAGCCATCCCGGAGCAACACGCCGCCATGCACCACCGACTGACGATGCACGACCACCCGAACGTCGTCATAGGAGACCCCAAACAAATGATGCGCCTCCATCACCTCCAGGCCCTTGTTCATCATGGTGGCGGAGTCAATGGTGACCTTGCGCCCCATCTGCCAAGTCGGGTGCGCGAGCGCATCCTCAGGCCCGACCTCAGCCAACCGCTCCTCCTCGTAATCGAAGAACGGCCCCCCCGAAGCGGTCAATAGAATCTCCGAAATCTCGTCATCCCTGCGTCCTTCGAGGCACTGGAAGATCGCCGAGTGCTCCGAGTCCACGGGTATTATGGGGTTGTTACCGGCGAGAGCGGTAACCCACTCGCCCCCGGCGACGAGCGACTCCTTGTTGGCGAGGGCGAGGAGGTTGCCAACTCTCAGGGCGGCGACGGTGGCGGCTAGTCCCGCGAAGCCGACTATGCCGTTTAGGACGACGTCGGTTGGGGCTTCGGCGAGATGGCGGGCGGAGCCTGGGCCTGCGATGACCTCGGCGGTCGCATCATCGAGAGCGGAGGGGTCGCCGTTTTCAAGGGCGATGTATTTGGGATTGAACTCAGCGGCTTGCTTCTGGAGCAGATCCGCGTTCGAGCTTGCGGAGAGGCCGATGATCTCGAACCGGCCGGGATGGGCGCGCACGACTTCGAGAGCCTGGCGACCGATACTGCCGGTGGAGCCCAGGATGGTGACGTGGCGCGTCATGGCGAAAGGTTTGTAGAGAAGAATCTCATATAAAGAGGAGGACATAGTATACCGCAGGGGCGGTGAAGAGCAGGCTGTCTATCCGGTCGAGGATGCCGCCGTGGCCGGGGAGAGAGCTTCCGAGATCCTTTATATCCAGGATGCGTTTCAGTATGGACTCGAAGAGGTCGCCGATCTGAGAGAAGAAGGAGATCGCGATTCCCGCGACCGCCGCGCCGAGGATGGAGAACGAGAGGAATTCATA
>JACDGB010000492.1 GCA_013815485.1 Rubrobacter sp. | reverse complement strand
GACGCGCAGCGCGCCCGGCACCAGGGCGAGCGACAGGACGAGGGTGAGGTAGAAGAGCGCGTGCCAGCCGGTCAGGCCGGCGATGGCCCCACCAGCGACCGGTCCCACCGCCGCCCCGATCCCGACGCTCGATGAGAGCAACCCCAGCGCGGTGCCGCGCTCACCGGGGGGCATGGCCTTCGCTACGGCGGCGAATCCCAGGGCCGGTATCGCCGAAGCGCCCGCCGCCTGCACGAGGCGTCCCGCGACGAGCAGCGGCAGGGTGGGGGCGAGGGCGCACGCCAGAGAACCGGCGGCGAGCACCACCAGTCCCGTCGAGAAAACGATCCGCAGGCTATACAGGTCCGCGATGCGCCCGTAGAGCGGGATGCCCACGGCGAAGATCAGCAAATATCCCGTGATGACCCATCCCGTCTGGCCCTGGCTCGCCCCGTACGCATCCTGGATGTCAGGGACCACGACGTTCACGAACGTCTGGTTGAGCACCGAGACGAGAATCGCCGAGACCACGACCGTCAGGAGCAGCCTAGTGCTTACGTTTTTGCCCGAGGTCAAGCCGCGCTCACTGCCGGAACTCGCTCCGCCAGTTCGACTACGAGAGCACCGAGTTGGTCGAGCCGTCCGCCCTGATTCTCGTCGGTTATGTTCCCATCTTCGTCCGTGATCCTCCACGCCCGCGGGATCGCCACCATCAGCGGGGCGACGATGCCGCGCAGCGCATGCACGACGTTTATCATCGCGCCGTTCGCGTTGGTGGCGGCCTGATCTCCGCCAGCGGTGGAGATCAAACCCACTATCCGACCGTCGAAATAGGGCTGCTCCTCCCTTGCGAGAAACTGCGCGAAATCCAGGGCGTTTTTGGTGATGCCCGCGAGCGTGCCGTGGTACGCTGCCGTGCTCAGAATAAGGGCGTCCGCCTCGCGCACAGCCTCCACGAAGCGTCGGACTTCCAGTCCGTAATCGTCGAGCGGGCGGCCCGGCTCATACATGGGGAGGGCGAGTTCCCGCAGGTCCAGAAGTTCGACTTCCGCGCCGACGTCCTCCGCGCTATCGAGAGCGCGCCGGAGCGCGCCGAGGCTGGAGGAGCCCTCCCTGAGCGTGCCGCCGATGCCCACTACTTTCAGATGTCCGTCTCTCATGGTGTTTTCGTCCTTCCGTGTCTTCTAAATAGTAGTACGAAATGTTCGTTACTCTCCGGTCGAGCCGGGGGCAAAATCCCCGCGGATCTTTGTCAGGAGGCCGTGGAGAGTCTGGCGTTCTTTCGGGTTCAGGCTGGCTAGGGTTTTCTCTTCGGCTCGCTGCCAGCAATGGGCTACGGGGTCCCGGAGGGCGCGTCCTTTATCCGTGAGGTGGACGCGGAAGCTCCTGGCGTCGTCCGGGTTCTGGCGCCGCTCCACTAGCCCGCACGTCTGGAGGCGCCGGAGCATCTTGGTTACTGTTGGGGGCTCGACGTTCAGCCGGACGGCTAGCTCGCCGCCACGCAGGCCGTCTTGTTCCCACAGTTCCGCGAGGAGCATATCTTGACCGACGTGCAGTCCGACCTCTGCAAGAATCGTCGCCACGTTGACCCGGTGAGACTTGCAGACCTTCGCCAGCGCGAAACCGGTCGTGCCGCGGATGGAGGGAGTCCGGATCATTGGCTCCTCGAAATCTCCTGTTTCTCTTTTGCCGTGAGCCGCTCGTAGTTCAGCCGGAACAACTCCAAAGCACCATCCACGTCTTCTTCGCTCCGGATCTGATAGCTTACCCACCCGGTCTTTGGCAAGACGTGATGGACATGCGCCCTGCCAGCCTCCACAAGCTCTTTGCGTACCTTTACTGGAAACGGAAGGTCCGCCAGATGGCCGCCGTGGAGGTGCCCGATCTCATGCCCCCGTACCCGAAACTCGATCCCGCCGAACCTGTGCGGCCTCGCCTCCACCCCAGGCCATCCCAGCACTTCGTCCTCGATCCTGTCCTTGATCTCCGCCATCTCTATCTCCAATCCACCGGATATTAATTAGCCGGCTAAGTAATTCTACTATGCGGGTATGGGAAGTCAACTATTTCGGTTGTCTGGAAGGTTTTGCGTGGTGCATCGTGAAATTCCTTTCGTTGCTGGCCTGTCTAGTTTGAAGGATGCACCGTCGGGC
>JACDGB010000491.1 GCA_013815485.1 Rubrobacter sp. | reverse complement strand
GGCCGAGCATATCCGGCATGGCCGAGGCCATTGAGTGCAGGCAGATTCCCCTGTGCGAGTACGTCACTCCCTTGGGACGTCCCGTCGTCCCCGACGTGTAACACATGGCGGCCGCGTCGGTCTCATCGAAGTCCGGGTACTCGAAATCATCCTCGTCAGCGCTTGCGAGGAGGTCTTCGTAGCTTTCAACGCCGTCGGGGGCTGATTCGGGGACGGCGCCGTCGGCTGACATGACGAAGATTCGTTCCAAATGCACCTCGTCCCGGATGGCGTCGAGGAGTGGGAGCATGGTCTCGTCTATCAGGAGTATTTTGTCTTCAGCGTGGTTTATGACGTAGGCGAGGTCGTCGGGGTTCAGGCGCGGGTTGACGGTGTGGACGACAGCTCCGGAGCACGGTACCCCGAAGTACGCTTCGAGATGCTGGTGCGAGTTCCAGGCCAGGGTCGCTATCCGGTCGCTCTTGTCCAGGCCCAGCTCGCCGAGGGCGACGGAGAGCTTCTTGGCGCGGCGGACGAAGTCCGCGTAGGTGTAGCGGTGGAAGCTCTTATCGGGCAGGCGGGTGACGACCTCGCGGTATCCGAAGAGCGCCTCGTTCCGGCGAAGTATCGCTGGCAACGTTAGCTGGTAATCGGCGGTGAGCCCTTTCATCTTGACGCCTCCTCTTTCCCAGAGAGATACGGTGAAACGATGTTAGCATTCGTCGGTGACGTGAGGCAAGCCGAAGGCAAGCCGGAGGAGCGATGGAAGAGCGGCGTTTCAGCGTGATGGCGGTGACGTTGTTCGGGAAGTGGGAGGTCGCGCGCTTCCCCACCCGCGAGCAGGCCGAGTGGCGCGTCCGGGAGCTGAAGAAGGAGGCGGAGCGCAGCCCGCGCGGTCACATCGAGTACGTGACGCGGCCCGCGAAGGAGCAAGCGGAAGAGGGTTGAGCCAGTGACGAGCGTCCGTCCGGCTGCGTGGACCGCAGTGCTTTACCGGACGCGGCGGGAAGGGCGCGGCTGTCGTAGAATAAGAGAAGAAATGCGCCTGGCGCATGCTGGAAATAGTCGAACAGAGGAGGCGGAATGGGCTCGGAGTTGGTGCAGTTCGCGTTGGCGCTGTTGTTGTTCGCCGTCATACTCTTCGGGTCTTACTGGTTCGTGTACGCGCCGAGCCGGAAGAACTTTCAGAGGGGCAACGACCGGCGGAGGCTGCGGCGATAGGCGCGGGCTACCGGGGAGAGGTGGGGCGGTTTGCAGGTCTCGGCTAAGTCCGACTACGCGCTGCGGGCGGCGCTCGAATTGGCGCTGACCGAGGACTCGAAGCCGCTTAAGGGGATGTGGATCTCCGAGTCGCAGGACATCCCGCTGAAGTTCCTGGAGAATATCTTGCTTGAGCTCAAGCACGCAGGCATCGTCCGCACCCGGCGCGGGGCCGGGGGAGGATACTGGCTCGCCCGCCCCCCCGAAGAGGTGAGCCTGGCCGAGATCATCCGGGCCGTCGAAGGGCCTCTGGCGAACGTCCGGGGCGAAGGGGCCGAATCCCTCGCGTATCCCGGCGCCGCCCAGCCATTGCGGGAGGTCTGGATCGCCGTCCGCGCCAACCTGCGCGCCGTCCTCGAATCCGTCAGCCTCTCAGACCTCGCAAGCGGCGAACTTCCCGCCTCCGTCCGTCTCCTGACCCAGGACCCAGAAGCCTGGGTGCGCCACTAGGCGAAGGAACAAGTGTCCGGGGAAGCATCGTATCCCTCGACCAACAACATCTCCCTGCGAGACGTGACAGAAGACGACCTCCCTATATTCTTCGATCACCAACGAGACCCCGGCGCCAACCACATGGCCGCCTTCACGGCCAGTGACCCGGAGGACAGAGTCGCCTTCGCGGCGCACTGGACGAAGATACTGGACGACGGATCCATCACGATAAAGACCATCCTCTTCGACAGGCGCGTGGCCGGCCACGTCCTGAGCTTCGAACAGTCCGGTGAACGGGAAGTGAGCTATTGGATCGGCAGGAAATACTGGGGCAAGGGCATCGCCACGGTCGCGCTCTCGGAGTTCTTGGAACACGTAAAGACGCGTCCTCTCCACGCTCGCGTCGCCAAAGACAACGCAGCCTCCATCCGGGTACTCGAAAAATGCGGCTTCATTGTCTCGGGCGAGG
>JACDGB010000129.1 GCA_013815485.1 Rubrobacter sp. | reverse complement strand
GACCAGCGGGGCTCCAGCGAGCACGCTCTGAGTGCTCTCGTTCTTGGAGTCGAAGGTACGCAGGGGATTGGTCTCGAGGCGGGCGACGGAATCCGGATCGAGGTCGGAGACGTGCTTGCGAAGGTATTCCCTAAGCTCAGGGACGTAGCGGCGGCGCGTCTCCATGTCGCCCAGGTTGTTTACGTGGACGACCTCGTCTTGCACCCCGGCGGCCTGGTGGATGTCGTAGAGTAGCGCGATGACCTCGACGTCCGTGAGCGGGTCGTCCGAGCCGAGGACCTCGACGCCTATCTGATTATGCTGCCGGTACCGGCCCCGCTGCTGACGCTCCTGGCGGAACATCGGACCCATGTACCAGAACTTCAGCGGCTGGGCGAGCTTGTAAAGGCTGTGCTCCACGTAGGCCCGAATGACGCCTGGAGTTCCTTCCGGGCGCAGCGCAAGCTCCCGTCCCCCGTTGTCCGTGAAGGCGAACATCTCCTTCTGAACCACGATGTCGGAGGCTTCACCCGCGCTTTTGGAGAAGAGACCGGTTTCCTCGAAGATGGGGGGGCGGATCTCCTCGTAGCGATACCGGCGGAACATCTCACGCGAGATCCCCTCCACCCACGACCACAACTCCGGCCGCTCGTGCGGCTCCCGATGCAACCCCGGCCCACCAGGGAAAGCATCGTAAGTTCCGCGCGGTCCTTTATAGCTCATGCCGCTTCGCTCCGGGTAGTCGGAGTTTGCTCGACCCTCAGTGTCGTGTCGCTGACGTACATTTTGGCGGTTTTCAATCGAAGACCGGCGGGAGGTAAGGGTTGTTCTTCATCTCCTCCATCGCCGATAGCACCGGGCCGTGGCCGGCCAAGAGACGAGTGCCTGGCTTCCATAGCGGCATCACCTTACGCAAGGAAACCTCGATCTCCTCCCACGCAGCCCCGGAGATGTCCGTGCGCCCCACGCTACCGGGCAACACGAGATCCCCGACCACCTGATCCTCGCCCACGACAAAAGTTACCGACCCCGGCGAATGCCCCGGCGTGTGAAGAACCAGGATATCCTCTCCGGCAATAGTCAATTCCTGCCCGTCCGAGAGCGGCTCGTAGTCCTCGATCTCGGCTCCGTCCGCGTCCGTCGGATGAGCGTATACCGGCGCTCCGGTCTCGCGGCGAACCTCATCGAGGGCGCTTATGTGGTCGGCGTGGTTGTGGGTGATGAGTATGGCGGCCACAGGCTGTTTCGCCGCGGCCAGTATCTTCTCGGGCTCGGCGCCGGCGTCCACGATGATGTCGCCATCGGGGGCGTGGATCACGTATGCGTTCACCCCGAAGCCGCCGAAGTCCAGTGGGATCTGTTCGATCTCGGTCATGTCATCTCCTGTCGTTCGAGAGGGGTACCGTCGCGGGAGACGCGCTGCACGCCATAGACATCGGGGATGCCCCGGATCTTGCGTATTACCTCCTCGACGTGCTGCACGCTCCCGGCCTGGAACGCGAACCGGCTGAGAGCCGTCCGGTCCTCGATGGTGTCCACCCGCGCCGATACTATGTTCACCCCCGCATCGGAGATGGTCCCCGTAATGTCCTTTAATAGATGCATCCGGTCAAGCGCCTCCACCAGCAACTCGACGGTGAATAGTTTGCCACTCCCCACCGCCCACTCGACCTCGACGAATCGTTCCGGGTCCCGCGACTTGAGCGCCCTGGCGTTCACGCAGCCCCCCGCGTGTACGACGACGCCGCGCCCCAGCGATACATAGCCCACTATCTCGTCTCCCGGCATGGGCGTGCAGCAACGGGCTAGCCGGGTGAGGATGCCGCTCGATCCGACGACGCGCACCCCCGTCTCCGCATCGGTCGCGCCCTCGATGTCTGGGAGCGGCAGCGGGGTGAGCGCCGGGCTCGCCTTCGCGGGTTTCTCGTCCCCTTCTTCGCTCGGCCTGACGCGCTCGATGATGCGATGGGCGACGTTATCAGCGGAGATCACACCCGCGCCCACCGAGGCGAGCATGTCGTCCGGGGACTGATGGTTGGTACTCTGTGCGACCTCTTCGAGAATCCCGGATGGGACCTTCCCGATCCGCTGTTTCTTCAGCAAAGCGAGGACTTTCTCGCGTCCTGAAGCGACGTTATCCTCGCGGTCGGCCTTGTTGAAGAACTGACGGATCTTGTTTCTAGCTCGACCGCTCTGCACAACGGAGAGCCAGTCCCGGCTCGGCCCGGCGGACTTGCCGGTGATGACCTCCACTCTGTCGCCGGAGACCAGTTCCGAGTCGAGCGGCACGATGCGACCGTTCACCTTCCCCCCGATGGTGCGATGCCCGACCTCCGTGTGAACGTGGTAGGCGAAGTCTATCGGGGTGGCCCCGGCGGGGAGGCTCACCACGTCGCCCTTCGGCGTGAACACGAAGACCTCGTCGGCGACAAGCTCGCCCTTCAAGGACTCCATGAACTCCGTGGAGTCGGTCGTCTCATGCTGCCACTCCATCATGCTCTTTAGCCAGGTCAGGCGATCCACCTGCCTGTCGGAGAGGCCATGCTTGTACATCCAGTGCGCCGCGATGCCGTATTCGGCGGTCGTCTCCATCTCGGAGGTCCGGATTTGGATCTCCAGAAGCTTCCCGTCTATGGACATCACCGTCGTGTGCAGCGACTGGTACATGTTGAACTTCGGCATCGCCACGTAGTCCTTGAAACGCCCCGGAATCGGCTTCCACAAAGAGTGGATCACACCCAAAGCCCCATAACAATCACGCACCGAATCCACCACGACCCGCAGCCCCGCGAGGTCGTAGATCTCATTGAACTCCTTGTTGCGCCGGACCATCTTGTTGTAGATGGAATAGAAGTGCTTGACCCTCCCCCGCACGTCAGCCTCGACGTTCGCCTCTTCCAACCGCCGCGTCAACTCCGCCGCCGTCCCGTTGATGAACGCCTCGCGGTCGGCCCGCCGCGCCGCCACCAGCCGCTTTATCTCCTCGTAGCGTCGGGGATGGAGCGTCGCGAAAGCAAGGTCCTCCAGCTCCCACTTCACGGAATAAATGCCGAGACGATGAGCCAGCGGAGCGTAGATCTCCAACGTCTCCGTCGCCTTCTTCAGTTGCGTCTCGCGCTTCAGGTAGGCGAGCGTCCGCATGTTATGCAGCCGGTCAGCCAGCTTGATAATGATGACGCGCACGTCCCGGCTCATCGCCACGATCATCTTCCGCAGGGATTCGGCCTGCGCCTCCTCCAGGTTACCGGAAGGCAGCCGCGTCAGCTTGGTGACGCCATCCACGATATCCGCCACCTCGTCGCCGAACTGCGCTACCAGCTCGCCTTTGGTGACCTCGGTATCTTCCAGGACATCGTGCAGCAGCGCCGCCGCGATGGTCGTCGGGTCGAGCCGCAAGTCGGCCAGGATATCCGCGGCGGCCAATGGATGGTAGACGAACGACTCGCCGCTCTTTCGCGTCTGCCCCCGGTGCGCCCGGTGCGCCACGCCATATGCTTCGGCAAGTTGCTCCTCCACCCCTTCCGGGCCATACGCCGCCACCTTCGCTATAAGCGAAGAGATGGTTACGGACGGCACCGCCTTCGGGTAGCCTTCTTCGCGCAGGATCTCCATGAAGAGATTTTAGCATTTCAGCCCTCGGACCCGTTCGTCGCCGCTCGTCCGGCGCTCTCCTTTCCCCCTTCTGGTATGCTTGTGCGACACACGATGGCTACCTGCCGTTAAAGGTCCGCAGGCCCCCGCGCCGATAATCTGGCACCGTTGATCGCTCCAAAAACCTGGCCGCAAACGAGAGTGAAACGTTGATCCGAGCGCAGAGAGATAAAATAGTCTTCCGATTCGCCATCGTCGCCGTCCTGGCGATCCTCGTAACCGGCTGCGGAGCTCCGGCTCTTGCAAGAGAAGCGACGGCCACAGCGGACGCGACGGCGACACAAGAGAAACCCAATGTCATCTTCGTCCTGACCGACGACCAGCCTTACTACTCACTGGCCCGGATGCCGAATGTCCAGCGCCTCCTGGTGGATGAAGGGAAGACATTTACCGAGACTTTCGCCTCCTACCCGCTCTGCTGTCCGGGTAGAGCAACGCTGATGCGCGGCGAGAACGCCCACAACCACGGCGTACTCGCCAACAACCCGCCGCTCGGGGGCTACCCGCGCTTCCGGGAACAGGGACACCTCCAGGACAACCTCGCTACCCGTCTCGATAGCGCGGGCTACCGGACGGCCCTGATCGGCAAGTGGCTCAACTACTACGAGACCCGCCGCGTCCCGCCCGGCTTCGACAGGTGGGTCGTCCAATCAGGCGAGCACCGCCAGATGCGCTACAACGAAGAGGGGACGATCCGGGAGTACGAGGGCGATCACATGGATACGATGTTCTCCAACAAGGCTCAGGACTGGCTCGGTTATGCATCGGGGCTGAAGCAGCCGATCTTCTTGTGGGCCGGATTCTACGCTCCGCACAGCAGCGGCTTCGACGCCAAGTATGGGGACCGTTACCAGGGCGTGGACGCTCCTGACCGCCCGGACATACCTTACGCCGGGGACGAGGCGGAACGGAATGGGGCCGAAGAGTACCGCCGCCAGCTAAGAGACCTCGCCACGGTGGACGACTTCGTGGGGCGGGCCGTCACGATCCTCGAGAAGCGCGGCGAGCTAGACAATACCTACTTCGTCTTCTACACCGACAGCGGGGCACATCCGGTTGGCTACCACGGTCTGGATAAAGGCAAGCAGACGCCCTACTCCCGCGACACCGAGTTTCCGCTGGTGATCCGAGGCCCTGATGTAGCCGCTGGCGCGGAATCCGAAGCCCTGGCGTCCTCCAACGACGTCATGCCGACCCTGCTGGAGATGGCCGGCGCCCCGGCCCCAGACTACGCCGACGGACGGCTCCTACAGCCTCTCTTTGGAGGGGATACCCCGCCCGTCTGGAGGACCGGGCTTATGAGCGAGAAGCACGACGGCTGGAAGGCTCTCAGGGAGGACGGCCTGAAGTACGTCGAGTACGCCAACGGCAAGACCGTACTCTATCGTCTGTCGGAGGATCCCTTTGAGTTGAACAACGTGGCCGACGAAGCCCCTCCGAAGGAACTCGCCCGCCTGGATACCCTCAAGGACTGCCAGGCACAGGACTGCCGGGCGGCCGAGGACTAGAGCCGGCTACAACCGTTCGGAGCGGAAGATCACGAGCAGCAGCACCGACGCCATGAGCAGCGCGACCGAGAAACCCACGAAGGCCACCACCGGTACCCCGAGGTACGGCACTTGTGGCCCGCCCCGGACGAACGCGCCGAGCATCGAGGAGCCCACGAGGAGCGCGGCCGTGACCACGGCGAACACGAGCCGGTTGGCGAGCACGTCCACCTCGCCGACGAGCTCGTCGAGTCCCCGGTGCTTGAGCCGAACCTCCAGTTCGCCGTCTTCGAGTTCCGTCAGGAGCAGCCGGATTTGCTCCGGGTAGTCCTCCATGTACCGGGCGTACTCCATCGCAAGTTCACCCATGCCTTCGATCACGTTCTCCGGTTGATATCTGCTCGCCAGCAGACGCCGGGCATAAGGCTGCGCGATCTCGTATACGTTCAGCGTCGGGTCTATGGAGCGCGAAAGCCCCTCCGCGGTCACCAGCGCCTTCGTCAAGAGCGGAAAGACTGGAGGCACGCTCATCCGGTGACGCCTCGCCAATGAGATCAACTCCGACAGCGCCTGCCCGAGCGTAACCTCCCCCACCGAGAGCCCCGAATACTTGTACAAAAAGTCCCGCAGGTCCTGCGCCAACTCGCCCCGCACCTCCGACTTATACCGAACGCCGAGACCTTCCAGGCCACGCAGAGCCGCCGCCGCATCGCGCTGAATCACGGCGATGAACAGACGCGAGAGAGCTTCGATATCACCTCGACTCATGTAGCCGACCATCCCGAAGTCCAGAAGGGCGAGATCGCCATTTGGGGTGAGGATCAAGTTCCCAGGATGCGGGTCTCCGTGGAAGAAGCCGTCCTCGAATGCCATCTTGAAAATCGCCTCTGCCCCCATC
>JACDGB010000128.1 GCA_013815485.1 Rubrobacter sp. | reverse complement strand
GATCTTGAATGCGTTGCCAGCCAAAGGCTGTGCGTCAGCAAGCTCTATCTCGGCTGCGGCGCGGAAGTTCGCCTCGTTTACCGGCTCGCCACGCAATGCCTCTTCAGCCTTCGTTGCGCGCCAGGGTTTGTGGGCCACGCCGCCCAGAGCGATGCGCGCGTCGCGCACCACGCCGTCTTCGACATCCAGCGCGGCGGCGACTGAGACGAGCGCGAAGGCGTATGAGGCCCGCTCGCGCACCTTGCGGTACTTGGAGTTCGCCGCGAAGCCGAGTGGGGGGAGGTCTATCGCGGTGATCAGATCTCCGTGTTCGAGGATCGTGTCGCGGTCGGGGTTGTCGCCGGGGAGGCGGTGCAGTTCTTCTATGGGGATCTCGCGCTCACCGTTCGGTCCCTGTACCTGCACGATGGCGTCGAGGGCGGCCATTGCGACGGCCATATCAGAAGGGTGCGTTGCGATGCAGTTCTCCGAAGCGCCGAGGATGGCGTGGTTCTTGTGATGGCCTTCGATGGCCGAGCAGCCCGAGCCAGGTTCGCGCTTGTTGCACGGCGTCGTCACGTCCTGGAAATACACGCAGCGCGTCCGTTGCAACAGGTTTCCGCCGGTGGTGGCGAGGTTGCGGAGTTGGCCCGACGCACCGGCGAGAAGGGCTTCGGCGAGCATCGGGTAGCGGGAGCGGATCGTGCGGTCGGCGGCAAGGTCGCTGTTCGGGACCGCCGCCCCGATGCGGACAGTGCCGTCGGGTAGCTCTTCGATCTGATCTGAGGAGAGGCGGCGCACGTCAACGAGCATGTCCGGCGTCTCGACGCCGAGCTTCATCAGGTCAACGAGGTTCGTCCCGCCTGCGAGGAACTTCGCGTTCGGGGATTCGGCGAGCGCGGCGACCGCGCCGGAGGCGTCGTTGGCGCGGGAGTAGCTATACGGTCTCATTGGTTCTTTGCCTCCTGGATCGCCGGCACGATGTTCGCGTACGCGGCGCAGCGGCAGAGGTTGCCGCTCATCCGCTCGCGGATCTCAGCGTCGTCGAGGATGAAGCCGTCGGCGTCGAGGTCATCGCTCGCGGCGCTCGGCCAACCATCCTTTACCTCCGCGAGCATCCCGACCGCCGAGACGATCTGGCCGGGCGTGCAATATCCGCACTGGAAGGCGTCGTGCTCGATGAACGACCGCTGCATGGGATGAAGTTCGCCGTTTTCGACCAGCCCTTCAGCCGTGACTATCTCGGCGCCATCGTGGGCGACGGCGAGCGCGAGGCAGCTATTGGCGCGGCGTCCGTCGAGCAAGATGGTGCATGCTCCGCATTGGCCGTGGTCGCAGCCCTTCTTGGGCGAGGCAATGCCCAGCCGCTCGCGCAGCGCATCCAAGAGGGTCGTGCGGGTGTCCACGGCGAGGGTATGTCCCGCGCCGTCTACGTGGAGTGTGATCTCCGCGTCCATGGTAATCCTCTCCTTCCGGGATTGCGGCTATCGGCCTTCGACCTCGATGGCCCCGGCCTCAGCGACTCTTGCTCAGACGCTCCGCGCCTGTTCGGCGTGCTTGCCCTCGGCGAACTCCTCGACGATCTTGGCGCAGAACGCATCGAGGTCGCCTGGGTAGCGGCTGGTGACGAGACCCTGATCCGTGACAACTTCCTCATCCACCCAGTTGCCGCCCGCGTTGCGGATGTCGGTCTGGACGCTCCAGAATGAGGTCAACGTCCGACCGCGCACCACGTCGGCCTCCACCAGCGTCCAGGGCGCGTGGCAGATCACGCCCACCGGCTTCTCCTGCTCGAAGAAGGAGCGGATGAAGTCAACGGCCCCGGCGTCGGCGCGCAGGTTGTCCGCGCCGACGGCGCCGCCGGGTACGATCAAGGCGTCGTAATCATCGGCGGAGACATCGGAGAAGGTCTTCTCCACCGTCAACTTTTCCCCGTGGTATGTGTCGTCCACGAGCGTCTGTACCTCGCCGGTCTCGATGCCGATTACGTCCACGCTCGCTCCGGCGTCCTCCACAGCCTGCCTCGGCTGCGTGAACTCGACTTCCTCCGTGCCTTTGGGAGCGAGAAGTATCGCCACCTTCTTGCCCTGCGATTCGTTCGCCATGTCCATGTCTCCTTTTCTCTCGCCTTGCGTTGCCCGGCGTCGGCGGGCCTGTCCGCCCCCGGCGCCCCGAGATCGTCGCACGCATACTCGATGCTGGGCACCTACACGTCTTCCACCGCGTCCTCGGCGGAGTTCTGGGAGTGCATCTGTCCGATTTCCTGGCTCACGCCGATCTCATTCAACCGTATATGGCGCGATAGCTGCCGGAGACGATCTCACCGTCCTGAACGATGAGATGATCCTTCTTCATCGGCTCGCCTTGGAAATACGCCTCCAGGCAGAGCTGGGTATCTCCGGCGTAACGGCGCTGGCCTTCGAGCGTAGTCCCGGAGATGTGCGGGGTCATGGCGTGACGGGGCATGGTCCGCCACGGATGGTCCTCGGGTGCCGGCTGAGGGTCCCATACGTCCCCGGCGTAGCCGCCGAGCTGTCCGCTCTCCAGCGCCTCGACCACGGCATCTTTCTCCATGATGGCGCCGCGCGCGATGTTCACGATGTACGCGCCGCGCTTCATCTTCGAGATGTTCTCGCGGTCGAAGAGGCCCCGCGTCTCGGGCGTCAAGGGGGAGGCGATGACGATCACATCGCACCTCTCCAGCATCTCCTCCAAACGCGCGTACCGGAAGCCGAGAGTGCTTTCTTCGGTCGTTTCCAGGCGGGTCCGCTTGTAGTAAAGGGTCTCCACGTCGAAGGGCTTGAGGCGCAGGGAGATGAGTTGCCCGATGCGGCCCGCGCCGTAGATGCCGACGGTCTTGTGCTCCAGGTCGTGGGAGCGGGCGGCGATCTCACCTATGGACCAGCCGCCGTTCACTACGTCGTTGTAGGCCGGGATGTAGTTACGGACCAGTGCCAGGACCTGCATGACTGCGTGCTCGGCGACGCTGACGGTATTCGAGTCGGTCTGCTCGGCGACGGTTATGTTCCGCTCCGCCGCCGCGCCGAGGTCCACATGGTCAGAACCAACGCCAGCCGTCAGGATGAGCTTCAGTTCCGGTGTGCCGTCGAGCATCGCCTCATCCACGTAGACCGGCCAGAAGGGCGTGGTGATTAACACCTCAGCGTCTTGCAGATGCCCACGCAGCTCATCGCCCTCGCGGTCGGTTATGGAGACCAGTTCGTGTCCCCGCTCCTCGACGAAATCCCGCAGGCCGAGCGCGTTCTCCGCGCATCCGAGAAGCTCCGGGTTGTCCGCTGCGTCACCGCCCGGATACAGTACGGCTACTATCTTCACGGGTGAACCTCCTATTGGCCGGTCAGGCTATCGCGGACTTTGTCTATGATCCCTTTGTCTTGCTCGCCGGTCTGTGGTTCCGCGCCGATTTTCTGAAGTATGGACAACTGGGCTGAGCTTCCCCAACGCTCCGCGAGGCGACCGTTCTCGAAGCGCCCGATCTGGACCCCGCGAGCCGTGATGCTCCGCCCTGTCGGGGCCACGCCGAGGAAATCTCCCTGGTGCGTGCCGGTGATGGTGTACGCCAGCGCCACGTCGTCTTCCGTGGCGGTCATGTGCTCGGGCGTGACCTGAAGATCCGGGAAAGCGGCGCGCATCGTCTGGAACATATCCTTGAAGCCCTGCGAGCCGGGACCCTGTTCGGGCGCGGGGTCATGGTCCACTACGTCGGGGGCGACCACCTCGTCGAATACGTCGAAGTTGCCGGAGTTGACGCCCTCGGCGAACTTCTCCTGGGCCGCGATGTTGGTGTCTTTCGGCATGAAATTTCCTTCTCTTTCTAGCGTTGCGAATATTGTTTGCTTAGCTGGGCAGTTTGGCCGCGATGAGGTCCACCTGTTCTATGGTGGGCTCCTCGATGATCCCGCCTACGTTTCCCATCAGCGCCTCGGCTACAGGGCCTGAGAGATGCGTCTGGCGGCCCGAGTCGTCCGGGAAGGTGTCGAAGATGCCGAATGTGGTCGGCCCGAGCCGGATCGCGTACCAGGTGATCGTATCCGGCTCCTCGTTTACGAGCCCCAGCCCGCTTTGCAGGAACTGCTCGACGTCAGCCTCTTTGCCAGGCAACGCCTCTATGCGAACCAGTAGCCCTACGTTTACGTCTGCCATGTCTTTTCTCCTTTCGATGAGTTTTCGCTCTTCCTCTACCCGGTGTTTGCCAGGATCATGCGCGTCGTCTCCTGGGGTGCGTCCCACTGCGGCAAGTGCCCGCAGTCGTCGAACCAGTGCAACCTTGCGTCCGGGAAGAGCCTCATTGCTCGCTCGGATTGACCGGGGGAACACACCCTGTCCTGGCGTCCCCACCCGATCACGACTGGCTTCCGCATCGAGCCTCGTGGCGCTCCTTTCTGGGCCGACTTCCTCGACGATGCCCATGTTCTCGTGGCCGAAGACGAAGCCAGGCTCGGCGGGGGTGCGGCCCTCGTACATGTGCAGGTCAGAGCCGCAGATGTTGGAGGCGGTAATGCGAATGATGTCATCCGTCGGCGCCTCTATGCCTCTATCTTCGGGTCCGGCATTTGCTCGACGGTGACCTTGTGCGGTTCCTGGTGTACAACCGCTTTCATGCGTTCTCCTTCCGAGTAGAGACCCACTCGCATCGCATCCGCTGTCATACCGGCCTTTGCGAGCGCGGACGCCCGCCAACGGGCAGACGTACAAATTCCTGGTGTGAGTTTCCTTTACCCATCCGGGCTCCGAGGTAACGGCTTATCGCCCCGTACGGAACGAAAATGGCCCGAAAGGTGTAGCTGCGTCTGAGACGACGCCCGGACTAATTTCCGGCGCTCCACGAGGGCATTGGCACGCCAGAGAGACGGTTGATCGAGCAGCCGACGGTCGTGAGGAGTGGTCCGATCCGTGGTCCGTTCCCAGCCCGCCCCGGATTCTACGTTCGTGTCATGCGTTTGGGGGCGGCGCTCCTTCTGTGAGTTTATCCACGAACCCGGCGGTAGAATGAGACCATGCAAGCATGAGGAGCAATTCTTCCGGCGTGGTCCTTCTCGGATGCCATAGCAGCCAGTACGCGACGGGCAAGCTTGGAGTCACCCTCACCCCCCTTATCTCTCGTGCTTCCGCAAAACTCTCTGCGAAGATGTAATGCAAAAGTCAGGGAGAGCGGTCACTGGGGGAGGGGCATCCCGTGTGTTTCACTCTCCCCTCGCGCACCGCTACGGATGCGCCAAGTCATCTTATAATCCATGCGGCCCTTGCTGGAATGGCTGGATCCCCGCAGCGGAACCGAATTGTGTAATATTATGTGGGACGGAGTACATAGCAGTGTGTAGAATGGTGCGCTTGCAAGGCTGGACGTACTCGCAAGAGTGAGGGAAACAGGCAGTTTGCAGCGAAAAAGGCAAAAAAAACTCGGGGAATCCGGGGCCAATATCTCTTCGCGGTCAATGATGGAAACGCCGCTGACAAGAGTGCTTTTGGCGGACGATCACACCATGTTCAGGGAGGGGCTGGCCCGGCTGCTCGACACGTATGGGGGCCTGGAGGTGGTCGGAGAGACGGCCAACGGCGAGGAAGCCGTCGTTCTGGCCCAGCAGAAGAAGCCTGACGTGGTGATCATGCAGGTGCAGATGCCTTTCGAGAAGGCGCGAGAATCTCTGAGGCGAATGCGTGGGGTCTCCCCGGCGCCGAAGGTCGTTATCGTGACGATGTTCGAGGATCCGCACATGATGCGCGAGTTGCTGAAGCTTGGGGCTAGTGCCTACGTGCTAAAGAGCCGGTCATCCAGGCATCTCATCGGAGCGGTGCGGGCGGCGGTCTTCGACCCGCTCGCGCAGAACGTGGTCGTGGGGATGCCTCTGGATGCGCTGGCGGAGGCGGAGGAGGGTTCGGGGGGCGTGCTCACCGCCCGGCAGTTGGAGATTCTGCTTCTGGCGGCCCGTGGTCTCTCCAACCGCCAGATAGCCATTCGTCTGCACATCACCGAGGGCACCGTCGGTCGTCATTTGTCCGATGTTTACAAGAAGATGGAGGTTGGTTCGCGGAGCCAGGCCACC
>JACDGB010000490.1 GCA_013815485.1 Rubrobacter sp. | reverse complement strand
GCCCATGATCGTGGCCGGAGGAGGCACGATCTACTCCGAAGCCACGGAAGCCCTCCGAGCCTTCACGGAACGTACCGGCATCCCGGTAGCCGAGACGCAGGCTGGCAAGGGCTCGATGCCCTACGACCACCCACTCGCCCTCGGGGCCGTCGGAGCGACCGGCACTTTCGCCGCGAATCGCGCCGCGCGAGAGGCCGACGTGGTGATCGGTGTCGGCACTCGCTGGAGCGACTTCACAACAGCCTCCAAGACCGCCTTCCAGAACCCCGACGTGCGGTTCGTGAACGTGAACGTCGCCGACCTCGACGCCGCCAAGCACGCTGGCATCGGGCTCGTCGGGGACGCCCGCGCAACCCTGGACGCCCTCGACGTAGCCCTCGCCAGCTACGAGGTGGACGCCGCGTGCCGGGAGGAGAGTGGGAAGGCCAACGCCGAATGGGACGCCGAAGTGGAGCGGTTGTATACGCTAGGCTACGGGCCGTTGCCGGCGCAGAGCGAGGTCATAGGGGCGGTCAACTCATTCTCGGAGCCCGAGGACGTGGTGGTTTGCGCGGCGGGGTCTATGCCGGGGGACCTGCACAAGCTATGGCGGACGCGCGACCCGAAAGGCTATCACGTCGAGTACGGCTACTCTTGCATGGGCTACGAGATAGCGGGCGGCCTCGGCGTCAAGATGGCGGCCCCCGAACGCGGGGTCTACGTCATGGTCGGCGACGGCTCGTATTTGATGATGAACGCCGAGATCGTCACCTCCATCCAGGAAGACAAAAAGCTCACCATAGTCCTCGTGGACAACTCCGGGTTCTCTTCCATAGGTTCGCTCTCCCGCTCCGTCGGAGCCCAGGGCTTCGGTACCCAGTACCCTTACAGGGAAAATGGCACCAACGGCCTGGACACAGAGGATGCGCCCCGCGACGTGTTGCCGGTGGACCTGGCACAGAACGCCGAGAGCCTGGGGGCGCACGTCATCCGGGCGAAGAGCGTCGGCGAGTTGAAAGGCGCTTTAGCGGAGGCGAAGGGATTGAACCGGACGGTCGTCATACATATTGCCGTGGACCGCTACGAGGGCGTGCCGGACTACGAGTCATTCTGGGACGTGCCGGTTGCTGAGGTCTCGGGGATGGAGTCCGTTGGCGCGGCCTACGATGAGTACGCGAAGAACAGGCAATCGGAGCGCCGTTACCTTCGGGGAGGAGATTGAGATTGTGTCGGATCTTATAGTGAGCATCAACGAGAGGCCGGACGAGGACGGGAGCGTCGTGAAGGTCACGCCTGAGTCCGCAGGCTGGGAGTACGTCGGCTTCGAGGTACTGCGGCTCGCGGATGGAAGGACCGTCGAGCGCCACACGGACGCCGAGGAGATCTGCCTGGTGGTCCTCTCCGGCTACTGCAACATCTCCACGTCCGACGACGAGTGGAGGGGTATAGGGGAGCGTGAAACCGTCTTCGAGGGGCCGCCGTACGCACTCTACCTATCGCCGGGGACAGACTACAGCATCGAGGCCGTGAGCTACCTGGAACTGGCGGTCTGCTCGGCGCCCAGCGTCCCTGGGATGGAACCCTTCGATCCCCTACTCATCAGGCCAGAGGACATCGAGGTCGAGGTGCGTGGCTCCGGGAGCGCGGAGCGGCGCATACACCCTATCCTGATGGATGATCGGCCTGCCGAGCGGTTGCTCGTCGTCGAGGTCCTCACGCCGAACGGGCACTGGTCGAGCTACCCGCCGCACAAGCACGATCAGGACGACCTGCCGAACGAGAGTTATTTGGAGGAGACCTACTACCACAAGATACAACCCGTCCAGGGCTTCGCCGTCCAGCGGGTCTACACGGAGGACCGCTCGCTCGACGAGACGATGACCGTACACGACGACGACACCGTCCTCGTGCCCCGCGGCTACCACGCTGTCTCGGCGCCCCCAGGCTACGACCTCTACTACCTCAACGTCATGGCCGGCCCCGTGCGCGAGTGGAAGTTCAAGAACGACCCGGATCACGAGTGGCTGCTGGGGTAGCGGCGGAGAGGAGCAGGGCATGGACGGCGAAGGCGGAAAGACTGCGACGAAAAGGGCCATCTCGCGCCGCGAGTTCCTGAAGATCGGGGGCGCCGGGATCGCGGGTGTGACCCTCACTGGGGTTGCCGGGTGTGGCGG
>JACDGB010000127.1 GCA_013815485.1 Rubrobacter sp. | reverse complement strand
CTCGTGACGGGTCGCGGGTCTCCTCGGCGGCGAGCGGCACGCCCTCGATGGCGAGGAAGAACCAGATCCCATACGGCAGCGTGGCCCAGATGCCAACCAACCCGAACGGCAGGAACGCGCTCGCCCCCACCGCGTTCGTCGGCTCAATGTCGAATAAGTTGGCCGGATCGAACAAAGGGATCATGCCTACCACGAAAGCCACCAGCGCCACGACCGCGACCGCCGTGATAACGAACATCAGTTTCAGTGCCTCGCCGACCCCATACAAGTGTATCCCGATGAAGACAGCGTAGAAGAGGAGATAAACGATCCATCCCCCGATGCCGATAAGCGACTCCACGTAGCCCCCGATGAACACGGCGATGGCCGCCGGGGCTATGGCGTATTCGATCAGGATGGCGGTCCCAGTCAGGAACCCGCCCCATGGTCCCATAGCCCGCCGCGCGAAGCCGTACCCTCCACCCGCCGTCGGTATCGTGGACGATAGCTCGGCGAGCGCGAAGATCATCGTCGCGTACATGGTCCCCATCAGGAGCGTCGCGATGAGCAATCCTCCCCATCCGCCCTGGGCAAGCCCGAAGTTCCATCCCGCGAAGTCCCCCGAAATAACGTAGGCTACCCCGAGCCCCGCCAGCAGCACCCATCCCGCCGCGCCTTGCTGGAGTTGGCGCTGCTCCATGTACTCGGTCCCTACGTCCTCGTACTCGATCCCCTGCTTGCTCCGCCGCTCGTGCTCGCTCACCCCAGACTCCCTTCCCCGAAGATACATCGTCCCGGACAAACTACCAACCCCGCCAATTGGCTACAATCGCATCATAACTGAAATCCGATGTCTCATGGAAAGGAGTTCGGTTTGGCGGAGATAAGTTGGGAAGATTTCGAGAAGGTGGATGCGCGGGTTGGAACGGTGGTGGAGGCGGAGCCGTTTCCGGAGGCGAGGAGGCCCGCGATCAAACTGAAGATAGACTTCGGGGGCGAGATCGGTACGCGCCAGACCAGTGCCCAGCTCACCACGCATTACGAGCCGGGGACTTTGATCGGCAAACAGGTCGTCGCGGTCGTCAACTTCCCGCCGAAGCGGATCGCTGGTTTCCGCAGCGAAGTTCTCATCCTCGGGGTGCCGGACGAGGCCGGAGAAGTAGTCCTCCTCTCACCAGATCACGAGGTTCCGACTGGTGGGCGGATGTTCTGATCCACTCGCACCAGATAGCGTCCGAGGTATTAAAGCTGTCGCAAACACTTTCCGATAACTGTTTCGAGAGTTCAACAAGAGACGAGGATGGTTCAGTATGAGCGTTTGCAGCCGGTGCGAGACGTTGCCCACTACTCCTTCGAAGGACGGTGTCCTTCATGTGGCGCCGCCCCTGAGCCACACCAGGAGCACCCTCTGCGGGTTGCTGCGCAAGTCTGGCCTCCCTTTCGACGAACTCATGGACGGCATCCTGACCGTCGAGGTTGCGCCGGATGATCTCCAGGTTCTGAGTAGGCTCATCCGTGGGAAGTTGAGCGAGAAGGAAATGCGGGACTCGCGGGCGCTGCTGGTAGAGAAAGGGATCGAGCCGACGATACGGGAACTGGTGCTCATGCAAGACCTCGGCACCTTCACTGCCGCCGCCGAGGGCGAGTGGTTGCTCGAGATCATGCGGGACGAGCGGCTGACCTCGCACTTCCAGCCCATAGTGTCGGCTTCGGGGGATATCTTCGCCCACGAGGCCCTTCTTCGCGGGTTGGACGTCGATGGTTCGCTGATAAACCCGGGCCGCATGTTCGATACGGCGCGTTCAGCGAATCTCCTGTTCAACCTCGACCGTGCGGCCAGGATCAAGGCCATAGAGGAAGCGGCGGATCTGGGACTCGAGAACAACATCTTCATCAACTTCAACCCGACCTCCATCTACGACCCGGTCTACTGTTTGCGGAGCACCATGAAGGCCGTGGATATCGCGGGCATTCCTCCCGAGCGCATCGTGTTCGAGGTCGTCGAGAGCGATGAGATCCGCGACACCAAGCAACTGCTAGATATCCTGGCCTATTATCGCGATGCCGGGTTCCGGGTGGCGCTGGATGACCTCGGCGCCGGCTACGGTTCGCTCAATCTTCTGTCCAAACTGCGTCCGGACTTCGTAAAGCTGGACATGGACCTTATTCACGGCGTGGACCAGGATCCCTACAAAGCCACGATCTCCTCCAGGATCATCGAGCTCGCCAGGGACCTGAAGATAAGCATCGTCGCCGAAGGAGTCGAGACCGAAGGCCAGTGGCGCTGGCTGCGGGAGCACGGCACAGACTACGCTCAGGGTTTCTTCTTCGCCAGACCTGCCTCACCGCCACTCGTCCCGGCGGGCGGATGTTCTAGGAAACCCGTGGACCGGAGTTTCGTATTCAGGTAGCATCATTTCCCACGGCCAGAAAGGGAGGTAGCGCGATGAGCGAGACGAACCTGGAGCAGTTCCGGGAGGTTACGCCTGCGGGGCGCTTCACGTTGCAGAACTCGGCCATGCTCAAGGTTAGCCTGAGTGGGGATGAGATCCAGGCCAAGCTCGGCTCGATGGTCGCCTATCAGGGGGGCGTGCGCTTCGAGCACAAGGGCGGCGGGCTCGGGCGATTCTTCAAGAAGGCCATGACCGGCGAGGGCGTCCAGCTAATGACGGCCACGGGGACCGGTGAACTCTTCCTGGCCCAGGACAAGCGCAAGATCATGATCCTCGACCTCGACAACGACCAGATGACCGTCAACGGCGACAACATCCTCGCCTTCGAGCCCGGCATAGACTGGGACATAAAGAGGGTGGAAGGAGCCGGACGGCTCGCTGGCGGCCTCTTCAACGTCGTGCTGCAAGGCACCGGCAAGGTCGCCGTCACCTCGGACGGCGAGCCCGTGCTGCTCGATACAGGCAGCCCCACCTTCGCCGACCCCGAATCCGCCATAGCCTGGAGCGGCGGCGTCCGCACCAGCGTCAAGAGCGACGTCTCCTTCAAGACCTTCCTCGGCAAAGGCAGCGGCGAGACCTTCCAGGTGGCGTTCGAAGGCTCCGGCTGGGTCCTCATACAGCCCTCCGAAGGCGCGGCGGTTCCACCCCACTCCCACGGCGGCGAGGGCAGCGGAGGCGGCCTCGGCTCGTTCTTAGGGAACGACTAGCCCGGTCAACCCACCACCAGGTTCACCAACCGACCCGGCACGTAGATGGCCTTGCGAACCCCGTTGAGAGGTAGATATCATTAACGGTAGGAGACAAACGGTACGGGGAAACAGAAAGATGCGAAAGTAGCGTCAGTATGTTTTGATTCAAACTCATGTGGAAAGGGATTCTGAGATGGTTGTTCGTCAGTGTCAGTGTTGGCTTACTTCCCGTGGGACTGAACCTCGTGCTGGCTTTGATAACAGAGATACACTTGAGCTTATCTACCCTTTTGGGTAAAGGCGAGTTGCTGATGCTAGCAGCAGGGCTTTCCATAGGCGCTGTTGTGGACCTTACGTTGAGCGAGGAGCCAAGCAGGATCAGAACAGCGGCGATCTGGACCTGCGTAGCAGTGGCTGTATGCGCGGTGGGCGTGTACGGCATGGTCTTGACTGCGCGTACATTCTCGGTCGAAATAGTCGGCTTCTGGGTTGCAGTAGTATCATTGGTACCCTATACGTTGTCAGTGCTGGTCAGCGGTGGCTGTACAATCGCCGCGAAGAGGAGAGATTAATGATTAGCGCAGCGACCTTTGTCATCATAGGATTGGCTTTTTTTCTCGGGATCGGCGTTGGCGCGACCGTCGGCACTCTGTCATTGTTGCGAGCGTCCGACGAGCGTAACAGGGGGCGCCACAGACCCAAGCATGAGAAAGGTAACAGCGTCCCTGAGGCAAGCTCGCAGGCTAATGACCAAGCAGGCTCAGGAGAATACAAATGGGAAGCTACACAGGAAACTCGACAAGAGCTGCCGACGGTGGTGAGTGCGACGACGAAGTGGAGTTTTGGGATGACTAATTTCGCCTCGCCACAACATCACAACACAAGAACGTTTCTCGGTAACTACAAGACTGTGCGCAGCGATGGCATTCCCGACGAGAGCGAACTCGAAGAGCTTTACGCTATAGCGGGCCGTGAGGATGCCTCCGAGTAGAGAGTTCCGGTTTGGATCGGCCTAATCCCTCTGAGCAAATTCCGGCTTTCGGCCGAGGAAGACCTCTCGTTTACGAGTGGGTAGGGGAAGCCGTACTTTTGAGTTACGTCGAAGGTCCCGGATATCCCGCCGACGACATTTATAAGCTCAAACGAGGAGATTTGCAGGCCACGACCGGATTTTACGTGCTCCAAGAGGTAAGTGCCATCGGCATAGTGGTGCGACGAGTAAGAAAAACTGGAGAAGACGAACACGACTTTGGCCCCTCTAAATTTCTTCCCTGGAGTGCTGTCCAGGCTGTACAAGGCATACCCAAAGATGAAGACGAAGAGTAAGGATATAGCGCGCGAGTAAGTAGGCTATTATGGCAGATGATTCGGGCGATCTCTCCTTTTTTGCGCCGCCAGTTGTGCAAGCACTACTCAAACCGACTATAGGTCAGCGAACCACTTGTAAGTCCGCTAACTGGCTTAACCCACCACCAGGTTCACTAACCGCCCCGGCACGTATATGGACTTGCGGATCTCCTTGCCGTCCATGTGGGCCTTCACCTTCTCGCTGGCGAGGGCGAGTTCCTTCGCGGCCTCCTCGGAGATGTCGGCTGGGGCTTCGATGCGGTCGCGGAGCTTGCCGTTGACCTGGACGATGAGCGTGATCTCCTCTGCGGCGATGAGGGATTCGTCCCATTCGGGCCACGACTGCTCGTGGACGGAGCCCTCACCCATCGTGGCCCACATCTCCTCGGCGTGGTGCGGCGCGAAGGGTGCGATCGCCAGCACGAGGCTACGGAGCGCATCCCGCCACTCGTCGTCTCCAACTTTGCCCCGAATCGCCTGCAAATAGTTCGTATGCTCCATGAGGGCGGCGATGGACGTGTTGAACCGGAATGTTTCGAGATCGCCGGTGATCTTCTTTATGAGCCGGTTCATCCTGCGGGGAAGCTCGGCGGGATCCCCCTCGCTGGATGAATCACCGCTCGACGTGAGCGCGACGGCGCGGCGGAGCCAGCGCGAGACGCCCTCGATGCCGCGTCCGTCCCAGGGACCGCCCTGATCCCACGGCCCGATGAACATGAGGAAGCATCGGAGCGTATCGGAGCCATAACGATCCAAGAACTCTTGCGGGTTTACGACGTTGCCTCGGCTCTTGCTCATCTTCCAGGCGTCCTCGCCCAGGATGATGCCCTGGTTGAAGAGCCTCTCGAACGGCTCGCCAAAATCCACGAGGCCCATGTCGCGCATGACCTTCGTGAAGAATCGCGCGTACAGCAGATGCAATATGGCGTGCTCTATGCCGCCGGTGTACAGGTCAACCGGGAGCCACTCCTTGCCGCGCTCCGGATCGAACGGTCCCCCGTCGTAGCGCGGCGAAAGATACCGATACCAGTACCACGACGAATCCATGAACGTGTCCATCGTGTCCGTCTCCCGCGTGGCGGGACCGCCGCATATCGGACACTCCGTATTGTAGAAATCCGGGTCGAGCTTCAGCGGGGACTCGCCCGTTGGCATGAACTCCGCGTCTTCTGGCAAGAGGACGGGCAAATCTTCTTCGGGGACGGGGATGGCGCCGTGTTCTGGGCAGTAGATTATCGGTATCGGCGTGCCCCAGTATCGTTGGCGGCTGATGAGCCAGTCGCGCAGGCGGTACGTCACGGTCCCCTCGCCCGCGCCGTTCTCTTCGAGCCAGGAGATCATGCGCCGCTTCGCCTCATCCACCCCGAGATCGTTCAAGAAATCGCTGTTGATCGCCGGCCCGTCGCCGGTATACGCCTTGCCATCGAAGTCATCGGGAGGCTGAACGGTGCGGAGTATCGGCAGATCGTACTTCTCGGCGAACTCCCAGTCGCGCTCGTCCTGGCCGGGGACCGCCATGATCGCGCCTGTCCCGTAGCCCATGAGCACGTAGTCCGCTATGTAGACCGGGATCCTCTCTCCGTTGGCCGGG
>JACDGB010000126.1 GCA_013815485.1 Rubrobacter sp. | reverse complement strand
GTGTATGTGGAGGTCTGGTAGATCGGAACTATCGTCGCGCCTGTCGCCGTGTCAGCGTCCTGCCCAACATGGATGGCCCTCGTCGCAAACTTCATGCTCCCTCCCCAAAAATTCGGTACGGACGCTTCAAGTCATCCTGCGTGGCGGCGGAGTTGGCGAGCACCCATTCGTCGTCGAAGACCTTCGAGACGTAGCTGCGGCCCGTGTCAGGGAGGAGCACGACCACCACGGCATCTTTTGGCAGACCCTTCGCTGCCCGTACCGCCCCGACGGCGGCCATACCGCACGAGCCTCCGGTGAAGAGACCCTCTTCGGACATCAGGCGGCGGGTCATCAAGAACGACTCGCGGTCGTCCACCTGGATCACTGCGTCCACCACGGAACCGTCGTGGTTGCCTGGATAGAAGTCTTCGCCGACGCCTTCGACGGCATACTGGTGGATGTTCTCCGGGTCGGAGAAAATGGAGCCTTCCGGATCAACTCCGACGACCTTCACATCCGCGCTCTGTTCCTTCAGATAACGTCCCGTGCCGGTGATGGTGCCGCAGGTACCCATGCCGGCTACGAAGTGCGTGATGCGCCCGGTGGTCTGACGCCAGAGTTCCGGCCCCGTCGTCTCGTAGTGGGCCAGTGGGTTGGCCGGGTTCTCGTACTGGCCTGGCTTGAAGCCGCCCGGTATCTCGTTCGCCAGCCGCTCGGCGACCTTGTAGTAGCTCTTCGGGTCATCCGGCGGTGCGCTCGGGGTGACGACGACCTCAGCGCCCATCGCCTTCAGGAGATTCTGCTTCTCCTTGCTCGCCTTCTCCGGCATCACGCAGATGCACCGGTAGCCCTTGACCGCCGCCGCCAGAGCAAGCCCCGCTCCCGTGTTCCCGCTCGTCGGCTCGACCACCGTCCCGCCCGGCTTCAGGAGACCTTGCTCCTCCGCGACTTCCAGCATCTTCACGGCGGGCCGGTCCTTCACCGAGCCGCCGGGGTTGAGATATTCGACCTTCGCCAGTAGTGTCGCCGCGAGGCCCTCGTCACGTTCGATGCGTCCGAGGTGGATCAGGGGCGTCCCCCCAACGACCTCCAGCACGTTCTCGAAATACTCCATGATGGGCGCAGTATAATCCCTAGTCATGGAGAAGAGTTTCTGGACGATGGATCGCGTGCCCGGAGATGTGGAACTGGCGATGGGCCGCGCCGGCCAAGGCCCCAACCCGCTGGTCTGCCTGCACGGCATCACCGCCCAGCATCGGGCGTTCAACACGCCGGCACGCCACCTCTCGCCTCCACATTCCCTCGCGGCGGTGGATCTGCGCGGTCGGGGCGACTCAGATAAGCCCGAAACTGGATACGGCCTCGACGCTCATGCATCGGACGTAGTACGGGTCCTCGACTATCTCGGCATGGAGCGCGCCATCCTCGCCGGACACTCGATGGGTGCCTTCGTGGCGCTGCAAACGGCGCTCCGTCATCCGGATAGAGTACGGGCGCTCGTCCTCCTCGACGGCGGATGGCCGCGCATCGAAATTTCGCCAGAAGACCTCACCGAAGAACAGAAACAGGAGGCGCAGGAGATGCGAGAAGGACTCGCCCGCGCCTTCTCGCGTCTGGACATGGTCTTCCAGAGCCCGGAAGATTACCTGAACTTCTGGTTCCCCGGACAGAACCTGACGATGGACGACCTGCCGCCAGACCTCGCCGACTACTACCACTACGACCTCGGCAAGGTCGAGAATGGTTATCAGCCGAAGGCTTCATCGCGGGCCGCCAACGAGGACTCCCCGTGGGTCTCCTCCCGCGCCCCAACCGCCGAAGAAATGAGCGCCGTCCGCTGCCCCGTCTCCCTCGTCCGCGCCTCGGAAGGCTTCTTCCCCGGCAGCGAACCCCTGATCTCCGCCGATGCCCTCGCCACAATGACCGACGCTCTCGATATCCGCTCCGACACCCGCCTCGAAGGCGCCAATCACTACTCCATGCTCTTCGGCGACCACGGCCAAAAAGCCGCCCAGGCCATCGAAGACTTCCTCCAGCGCATCGAGTGACATCAACCGGATACTTCGGCAAATAGCCGGGTCCGGTCTCTCTGCGACACGGGTGGTTAAGGGGTTCACGTCCCGCCAGCATGTGCCGAGATAGTATTCGTTCGTAACAACAAGTAACGCATTGGAGGCGGCGATGAAAGGTTCCGTGGGCACGGTTTCCACATTCTTAGATAGAATGGATGAGCGGGTGATACGGCTTCTATCGCGGTACGGCATACTCTTTTTGAGGGTCTCGCTCGGCCTGACGTTCATCTGGTTCGGGGCGCTGAAGGTCTTCGATGTAAGCCCGGTGGCGGAACTGGTGGCTGGCACCGTGTACTGGGTTCCGTCGGCGCTCTTCGTGCCGTTTCTTGGGATGTGGGAGATCCTGGTGGGCATCGGATTGCTATCCGGACGCTTATTGCGGGTGACGCTGCTGTTCTTCCTGATGCAGATGGCGGGCACGTTCCTGGTGCTTCTGGTCAAGCCGGAGGTAGCCTTTCAGGGCTATAATCTGCTTCTGTTGACGACCGAGGGCGAGTTCGTCATCAAGAACCTCGTCTTGATCTCCGGCGGCCTCGTGGTTGGGAGCACGATCCAGAGTCGCCGTGAGCGCCGCGAGCGAGAGCACGAAACACGGGGCGAAACGGTTGCCGGATATTAGAAAGGGACACGCTTGACGTCAGAGTTGTGGCAGTTCGGGATCATGCTCGCGGTTTTCTGCGTGGTGCTGGTTCTGTGGCTTAAAATTATCTACCTGCCCCGCCGCACGATGGAGCACTGGGAAGCTCGGAATCCTGAGCCCAACGATTCCGCGGACGAAAGCCGCGAAGTCCCGAATCCTTTGAAGACCCCGTGACCCGAAGTGTTCCACCGGTACTCTTGGTAAGTGGACAATGATCACGGGCCTGGATCATCTGGTAATACTGGTCCGTGACCTGGACTGTGCCGCGCGCGACTACGAGCGGCTCGGCTTCGCGGTCACGCCCGGTGGAGAACACGCCGACGGACTTACCCGCAACGCCCTCGTTCCCTTCCAGGACGGCTCGTACTTGGAACTCGTCGCCTTCGTGAACCCCGACGACTCACGGGATAACGTGTGGGGCTGGCGGCGGTTCGTCGCAACCGGCGGCCTCGTGGACCATTGCCTGGCATCTGACGATCTTGTGTCGGATGCGAGGAGGCTGCGGGAGGCCGGTTTCGAGGTAAGCGGCCCGGCTGACGGTGGTCGGCGGTTGCCGGACGGACAGGAAATTCGGTGGCGCAGCGCCAGCGTAGCGCAGGAAGGACGGGCTCTGCCGTTCCTGATCGAAGACCTCACCCCCAGACCCCGGCGAGTACCAGCCGGACGAGCCGCCATCCACCCGAACGGAGCAACCGGCATCTCCGCCCTGGAAATCGCCGCCCCCGACCCGGAAAACGCCGCCCCCGACCCGGAAAACGCCGCGCGCTCCTACGCCACTCTGGCGGGAGGCCCGGCGCCGAAAGAAGGCGGCGAAACGATGCGCCTCGGATCTCGCGCTGTCTCCTTCGCCGGACCCGAAGATGAAGACTCGCAGCGGCGTCTCGATGCCATCGGTTCCGGTCCGCTTGCGATGGAACTTGCGTCCGGCGAGGGAGGCAAGAGATTTTTGGACCCGGACCTGACCCACGGAGCACGCATCCGGATCGGCTAGCGCCATCGCTCGGCAGGCGCTGGCGAGTCTGCCGACGACTCCCCAGAGATCGAACAAAGACGGGCTGCCCTTGATGGTGGCCGTGATTGTTCGCTTCTCGATGAATGGACTGTCGCCGGCCAACTCGGAGAGTTTCTCGAGGAGTGGCGGCTTTGCCCAGGTTTCTGCTTCGCCGCTCCTCCCGAACAAGGACACGACTCACCGGGTGGCGCGTTACCCAAACCGGATCAAAACGACAGGTCGTGGAAACACCGATCTTCCACAACCCGCGCTTTCAGCCTCCAGCTTTTGCTGACAAGTTGACAAGCTGAAGTGCTGACAAGCTGATGGCTAATAACGCAGCAAACCGGCGAGGCCGTCGAACTCCTCGCGCAGTATGCCGGCGGGATCGTGCGGTTCGCGCTCCTGCCGCGCATCCTCATCCGGGGTATCGGCGACTTCATCTTCGGCGCGCACGAGCTCCACGCGGGCACCCCGCTCCGCCGCGAGGTCAAGCAGCGCGTCCATGAGAGGGCGCACCCTCGTCGGCTCCCCACTATAGGGCGACTCTTCCTGGGTTATGTCCATGATAGCGAGGCTTTCGGCATCGGACCAGCGCACCTCGCCCTCAAGGTCCCACAGGGCCACGAGATGATGGACCCGGCCTTCCTGTAGAGCCTCGACGGTGTCCTTGACGCCGCGAACGCCCCGTTCACGGGCCCCGGAGATAAGAGCCATCTGCCGCTCCTTCTCGGCCCGCTCGTAGGCGGCCTCCAACCGGTCGAAGAAGCCCTTCTCCGGTGCCTCGGAGGGAATGTTCTCCTCCACGACGACCCTCTCCGCCATTTCCTGCGGCAGCCTCTTGCGGAACTCCGCAGTCCTCTCTTTGGGGCCGGCTAGGATGAGATGGCGCACGCCATTCTGGAACGCCAGCTTCCGCGTCAGATCGCCGAGGTCGTTGAACCACTTGTGTACGTTGGCCTCGGTTCTGCGGCTCTGTGGCTCCTGGTCCATGCCGCTCCTGGGACCCGGCGAGCCGGGTGAAGCGTCCAGTTCCCGGAAGAACCCGCTACCGGAACCTTCGTCGTCCTCCGAATCGGCCCCCATAGGCTTGGAGACGAAGAACCGGAACCGCTCGGCGTCGAACAGCGCGACGCCGTATGGCTCATGCTCGTCGAGCGCCAGAACCAGCGGCGCGAGATACGGCTCCCCAAACCGGAACGCCTCCGGCAGGTCCACCTGCAACTCGTACCGCTCGAAGAACCCGTCTTCGGTGGCGAAGAACACGAGGGTGCGAGCGCCCGGACGGGTCTCCTCGTCCACCGAATCACGGATCTGTCCGGCGAGCTCGTCGGGCACGTCCATGTCTCCCAGCGCGTTCTTCAGGCGCACCTTGTACGCTTCTCCCTGGTTCTCGGGGTAGCGGGCGTTCACGCTCATGTACGCCGAGAGCATCGGCTCCGAATGCTCTGAGAGCCTGTCCCTCAACCTCTGTATGTCTGGTGCCTGTGCCATAAGCTCCACCTCTTTTGACTCGATGAAAGCGGGAAATCGTCGGAGGGAACGTGCCCGTTTCACGGGGTCGGTAAACTCACCGAACGTCTCTCGGAAGCTACGCAAGGGCGTGGTAAGCTCGCCTCATGCGCGTCCTCATAGCGGGCTGTGGATACGCCGGTTGCGCCCTCGGCGAGCGTCTCGCGTCTGAGGGCCACGCGGTCTTCGGTCTGCGCCGGAACCCTGTCGCCTTGCCGCCCGCCATACGTCCCGTCGTGGCGGATCTCGCGTCGCCGGATTCTCTGGACGCGCTGCCCCCGAACCTGGACTTCGTCTTCCACGCCACCTCCCCTGATGGCTCGACGGACTCGGCCTACAGGGCCGCCTATGTGGAAGGACTCCGCAACCTGCTTCGAGTGCTTGCTGACCGGCGGGAGAAGCTCAGACGGATCATCCTGGTTTCGAGTACCGGGGTCTACGCGCAGCGGCGAGGAGAATGGGTGGACGAGACTTCCCCGGCTGAGCCCGACCGACACGCCGGACGGCGCTTGCTGGAAGGCGAACGGATAGCACTCAGCGGCCCATTCCCGGCCACCGTGCTGCGGGCCGGTGGCATTTACGGCCCAGGCCGCGCAGGGTCAATCGAACGCGCCATGAACACAGTACCCGGCGACGGGCCACCATCGTACTCGAACCGTATTCACCGCGACGACCTCGCCGGGGCTCTGCGGCACCTGATGCTCTTGCCGGATCCCGAGCCGCTTTATCTCGGTGTGGACCATGAGCCCGCCGACCGGCGCGTGGTCGCTGAATGGCTGGTCTCCCGTTTCGGCGATATATCCTCGCGAAAGCCGGGGAGACCATCCGGGCGGACCCGTGCCAACAAGCGTTGCAGCAATGCCC
>JACDGB010000125.1 GCA_013815485.1 Rubrobacter sp. | reverse complement strand
CGATAACGCCTCGACGATTGGGGAGTTGGATCCAACCCGATAGAGAGTCTGCTTTATGGCGAGCACGTTCGGGTCCGAAGCCGAGGCCCGGACGAAGTCCACCACGGGCGAAAACGAGTCGTATGGGTGGTAGAGGAGGACATCTCCCTGCCGGATCGCCTGGGTGACCGAACGGGACGAGCGGATCTCCTGCGGCACCCGCGGCGTGATGGGCGGATACAAAAGGTCCCCACGGTCCAGATGCGTCAGTTCTTCGAGGTCCGCGAGGCCAATCGGCTCGGGGACGGCGTAGACCGTCTCCTCGCTCATCCGGAGGTTGGTAGCCAGCCAGTCCCGTAGATCCTCGGGCATCTCCTCGGTCACCACGAGCCTCACGCTCTGCCCGAACCACCGGCCCTCAAGCTCATCCTCTATCGCCTGCAAGAGGTCCGATGCCTCGTCCTCCTCGATCACGAAATCCGCGTTACGCGTGACCTGGAAAGCGTAGCTAGCCAGGATTTCCTTGCCAGGAAACAACTCGTCGAGATTGGCGGAGATCACCTCCTCGACCCGCACGAAGCGCATCTCGTGGCGCTCCCCATCGGAACCGGACTTCTCCAAGATCCGCATGAAGCGGTCTATCGTGGTCGGCACCTTGACCCGCGCCATCACCCGGCGTCCCTCATCGCCGATCACGACCAGAAGGTTCAAAGACAAATTAGAGATGTGCGGGAACGGATGCGCCGGGTCTATCGCAAGCGGCGTGAGGATGGGCAGGATATCCCTCCCAAACCGCTCTCTCAGCTCCTCCCGCTCGGCCTTTCGCAGCTTCTCGTGGGACACGACCTTGATGCCTTCCTCAGCAAGCTCCGGCAATAGTTCATCGTTCAACACGCTCCGCTGTTCCGCGAAGAACCCCTCCGTGTCCTGTTTGATGCGCGAGAGTTGCTCCTCGGGGGTCATCCCATCTGGGACCAGGTTCGGCAGCTCCGCGGCGACCTGCTGCTGAAGCCCGGAGACCCGGATCATGAAGAACTCGTCCAGGTTGGTCTCCGAGATCGCCAAAAATCGCATCCGCTCCAATAAAGGATGCCGCTCGTCGCGGACCTGCGCCAGCACCCGGTCATTGAACGCGAGCCAGGATAACTCCCGGTTGATGTACAGCGACGGGTCCGAAAGACTCGGACGGCGTGCCACGTCTGTCATGTCTCCTCCTCGGCGAGCGTGAGGACCGTGCCCTCCCTCAACCCCCCGCGCGCCACGGTCAACTCATCCTTCCCGAAATGCTCCAGTACCGCCGCGAGAGTCGTGATCGCCGCCGGCAACACCCGCCCCCGCTCCGGCGCAAGCCCGTGCTCCCGAGCCACAACCGCCGACGGTCGCTCCGAAACCTCCGCCGCCAGCCTCCGCAATCGCTCCACCGTCAACTCATCGCGCGTGATCTTCGATATAGCCCGCGCCGACCCACCGACCGCCACGACCCGCACTCGCGACGAAAGCCCCCATCCCGGCATCATCTTCTTGACGTGCTCATCGAGCGCCCGCAACTCTTTCTTCTTCGCCGGATCCTTGCTCACGAAACGCTCCGTGGTGCGGTTGGAACCCAGCGGCAACGACACCTGCATGAGCGGCCCGCCAGACGCCTCCCCCACAATAAGCTGCGCCGACCCGCCACCCAGGTCAACCACCAGCGCGGGCCCGTCCCAAAGCTTGCCCAACGCCGAGAGAGCCCCCCGGAAGCCGAGCGTGGCCTCCTCCTCCCCGGAGATGAGACGCATCTTCAAACCAGTCGCCTCCCGCACCCGCTCCACCAGTTCCGGGCCATTCTCCGCGTCCCTGACGGCGCTCGTGGCGAGGACCTCGGGCTCCGGCGCGCCATTGAGGGCGGAGATCCTGGCGAACAAGCCTATGGCCTCAGCCGCGAGCGCGAGCCGCTCCTCCTCTATCCGACCCGTCTTCTCCACCCCGGAGCCGAGCCGCGCCGACACCTTTTCCCCCGTGACGGGCAATGCCTCTCCCCCATCTACATCCGCAACGAGTAGATGGATGGTGTTGCTCCCCACGTCCACGACCGAGTGCCGACTCATCCCGCCCGTCAACCTCCGATCCAACTAAAAGAATACAACCCAAAACCTTCCACCCACCAATGATACCGCCCACGCCACACGCATGATATATTCCCGTTATCGGGAATAGTTCTCAATTACTTGGAGAAGGTTGCTGTCAGCCTGGAAACGGGGTAATCATCGCCAAAAAGAACGAGAAGGATCGCGGAAAGTCCAGCGGGATCCCATCGCTCCTGGGTCGCAATAAACCGGATGCGAAGGTCCGAGACTACGACGCTCAGGTGCTCGTCTGCAAAGGCGGAGACTGCAAGAAGCGCAGCTCCAAAGATGTCCGCAAGGCGCTCAAGGACGAGTTGCGGTCGGCGGGGATGAACGGCGACGTCCGCGTTGATTCCGTCGAGTGCCTCGGTCTGTGCAAGCACGGTCCCAACGCTATCGTGTATCCAGGTGGAGTCTGGTATCTCGGGCTCATTGAGGATGACATGCCGGAGATCGTGGAGAGTCATCTAAAAGGCGGCGATCCGGTCGAGCGACTCACCGCCGAGTTCAGACCCCGCAAGAAGAGGAAGCAATAGGCCGGGTCCGCGAAGACCCGGCCTATTTTAGTTGGCGGATGGGCGAATAGTTAATCTACGCTCTTCAGTTCGGCCTGGACGATCAGACGCTCCGAGTAGCTTGGCAGCGTGCAGGTCTGGAGGCTGACTATGTTCTTGCCCGGCTCGGGTTTCAGCACGGAGATGTCGGAGGGGCCGGTGATGAACTCCTTGAAGACCTCGTAGGTGTACTTCGTGCCGTCTGCGTCGGTCAGGATCACCTCGTCGCCGTTCTCCAGTTTGTCGAGGTCCCAGAAGACCCGATCGCTCTTGGTACCAGGATAGCCGAGGCGGTGGCCGGCGATGTACACGTTGGCCTCGTCCTGCCACGGAAAGCCCGTGCCTTTGACGTGAACCGTCCCGTCGTGCAAGGCTTTCTCGTAGCCTTTCGGGGCCGTATCGTAGACGGGGACGTTCTCGACGCGCTCCATCTCGGGTACGGTGAGCTTCATCGCCGGGTCCTTGGGGGCCTCCGCGCGGGGAGCCTGGAACTGCCGGGAGATGCTCGTGAAGATCTTCTCCGGGATACTCCGCGATACGCTCGGGGCAGCCTTCTCCGGGGTCTCGGCGGAGGCCGGCTCGCTCCCGCCGAACAGCGAATAACCCAGCAAACCTAGCCCCGCGGCGGCGAAGGTCAGGGCGATTGCGCCCGCCGTCAATATCCTCTTCGTCTGTCCGGTGCGTATACGCTTCATCGTCCTCGACCCCTTTCCGGGTACGGTTTTATCTGTCTACAAAGGCAGATTACCCGTGAAATGTGACATACAGATTACAAAGTGGGTTTTTATTGGTAACGGTTGGTGTAAGCGAGAACTTCTTCTCCCGTCTATAATCCGCGGCGTGAAGATCGGAGTTCCCAGGGAGGTAACGGAAGGCGAACGCCGGGTTGGACTCGTGCCCGAGACCATCGCGCGTCTCGTCAAGGATGGTTTCGAGGTGCTCGTCGAGACCGGCGCGGGCCGCGACTACAACCTCGATGAAGACTACGAAGAGGCCGGGGCCACGGTCGTCGAGGATGCCGGGAAGATCTACGGCGAGGCGGATATCATCGTGAAAGCGGCGAGCCCCACCGAAGACGAGGCCGGGCGGATGCGCGAGGGGCAGACGCTCCTGTGTTTCCTGAACGGGCCGCAGGCGCCGGAACTAGTCGAAAAGCTCGCGGAGGGAGGCGTCACGGTTTTCTCCAACGAGCAGATACCGCGCACCAGCGTGGCGCAGAGCATGGACGCACTCTCTTCGATGGGGTCCATCGCCGGCTACAAGTGCGCCCTGATCGCGGCGGATACTCTGGGCAAATACGTCCCGATGCTCTCGACTGCGGCAGGCACCACGAAGGCGGCGAACGTGCTTGTGTTTGGGATAGCGGTCGCTGGACTTCAAGCCATTGCGATCATGAACCGGCTCGGAGCCGAGGTGTTCGCCTACGACATCAGGCCCGAGACAAAAGAGCAGGCGCAGTCACTCGGCGCTTCCTTCATAGACTCCGAAGACGAGAAGGAGAGCGGCGAGGAAGAGGACGAGTTCGAGGAATACCAGCCTCAAGGTTTCGGGAAGGTGATGACCTCTCTCGGGTTTCACTCTTTCGCGGAGCCGCCACGGGATGAGTACGTCGTGGAGGGCGAGGAGGAGCCGGAGGAAGAAGAAGGCGAGGAAGAATGGTCCTCGGAGAAGCTGGAGGAGGACCAGAAGCTGGTGCGGAAGCGCATGAAGGAGATGGACATTGTCATCACGACGGCGCTCGTGCCTGGCAGGAAAGCCCCGACGCTGGTAGACAAGTCAATGATCGAGAGCATGAAGCCGGGGTCGGTGATCGTTGACCTCGCGGCGGAGAGCGGGGGCAACTGCGAGTTGTCGGAGGCCGGGGAGACCATCGAGCATCAGCAGGTCAAGATAATAGGGCCGGTAAATTTGCCGAGTACGATGCCCATTCATGCCAGTCAGTTACTATCGCGCAACATGTACAACCTGATCGGTCACCTCACCGAAGATGCGTCCGAGGACAAGGACGAGAAGAAGCCGGAGATGAATTTGGACTTCGAGGATGAGATCGTCTCGTCCACCTGCATAGCCCACGGCGGCGAGATCCGCCACGAACCCACCCGCGAGGCGCTGAAGAAGGCTCGTGGCGAAACCGAAAGCGAGGGCGGGTAGCGTGCAGGAATTCCTGGCGCAGTTGGCGATCTTCGTGATAGCGGCGTTCTTGGGATACGAGTTGATCTCACGGGTCCCGAACCTGCTTCACACGCCGCTTATGAGCGCGACAAACGCCATCCACGGCGTCATCTTGGTGGGGGGCATGATCACGCTCTCCACCGGCACCGGAGTCCCCATCAAGATAGTAGGCTTCGTCGCGGTGTTCTTCGGGGCTTTGAACGTGGTCGGAGGTTTCTGGGTGACCAACCGGATGCTCGGTATGTTCCGTCCCCCGGTGAGAAGGGTCAAGCGAAGGGAAGAGGGCTAGCTCGTGCAGGCGGCGACTTTCCTGGCATACCTCGCGGCGGCGGCGCTTTTCGTCCTCGGCATTCGCCGGCTGAGACGGCCCGAGACCGCCCGCTCCGGAAACACCCTAGCCGCCTTCGGCATGGTGATAGCCCTCATAGCGACACTCTTCGTCATCGAGTTCCAGAGCCTGCTCTTGATCGGCGTCGCGACACTTCTCGGGACGGTGGTCGGGGCGGTTTCGGCGCAGCGGGTGCAGATGACGGCGATGCCCCAGATGGTCGCCGTATACAATGGCGTCGGCGGTGGAGCGGCGGCTCTAATAGCGTATTCCGAGTTCTACCATCTCCAGATACGGGGCGACGAGAGCCTGGTCGCCACCATCACGGTACCGCTCACCGTGCTCATCGGGTCGGTGAGCTTCGCGGGGAGCGTCGTGGCGTTCCTGAAGCTTCAGGAACTCGCCTTCGCCGGCTCCGTCACGTTCCCGTTGCAACAGGTGGTGAACGCGATTCTCTTCGTGGGCATCCTCTTGCTAGCCGCGAACGCCGCGCTGGACGCGGCAATCCTTTCTTTCCTCCCGCCGGTGGGCTCCCTGACAGCCGTGCTCGTGGCGTCGCTCGTGCTCGGCGTGCTGCTCGTCATCCCGATAGGCGGCGCGGATATGCCCATCGTGATCTCACTCCTCAATGCCTTCACGGGGCTTGCGGCCGCGGCCTCCGGTTTCGTGCTTGGGAACTACATCCTCATTATCGGGGGCACCATCGTCGGGGCCTCCGGCACCATCCTCACGCGCCTGATGTCAAGCGCCCTGGGAAGGCCATTGCGAAAGATCATCTTCGCTGGCATCGCCGCTTCGGGCGGTGCGAAGAGCGAGGAGCAAGAGGATCGGCCAGTCAACGACGCGAGCGCGGAGACGGTAGGCGGATACCTGTCCGAAGAGGCCCAGAAGATCGTGATCGTACCCGGCTACGGTCTCGCGGTAGCC